>JBAZNK010000011.1 GCA_041649255.1 bacterium | reverse complement strand
ACGTATACCGTCTGCGTTGGGTAAGCGAACTCGATTCTGCGCTTTTCGAATTCTTCTTTCAGCGTAAGGTTAATTGTCTGCTGGATATCCATATATTTATTATAGTCATTGTTTTTAACGTAATAAACCACTTCAAAACCAAGACTGAAATCGCCATAAGTTGAAAAATGGGCGCGGTCAAAGGTTGCCCCATCAATGTTTTTTATAATATTTGCTATTATTACGGGAATTTCTTTTAATTGTTGGGTAGTCGTTTGATAAGCAAGTCCAAACTTAAACGATATCCTTCGCTGCTCCATCTTTTTATAGTTCCTGACTCTTGATTTTGTTAAGTCGCTGTTTGCAAAAACCAACTGTTCCCCGTTCAGGCTTTTTATTCTTGTCGTTTTTATGCCTATGTTTTCAATAGTTCCCTGGTAGTTATCAACCGCAATGAAGTCCCCGATTTCAAACGGCTTATCAAGTATAATGGCAAAATAGCTGAATAAATCGCCTAAAACGGCTTGTGCCGCAAGCGCTACCGCTACTCCGCCAATTCCCAATCCCGCGACTACCGTTGAGACTTTAAATCCAAGATTATCAAGCAGAAAAACGATACCAAGTCCCCAGATGATTACGTTTATTACCGTAACTACTCCTTTGAGGCTTTTTTCTTTGGTGGTATCTTTTTCGCCTTTCAGCCAGTGAGTTTTTAGAGAATAAGTTATTAATTCCGCCAAAAATAAAATCCCGCAAACAGTTAAAAATATGGTTCCCACGACTTTAATGTCTTTTAATACTTTAGCGCCTAATGTCAGATGTCTTACCCCAACATAAAAAACACCAAAGTAAAGCAAAGGAATTAAAGTTTTTTCAAAAAGGCGGATTAAAAAATCATCTACCGTTGTAGCGGTTTGTTTTGCGAACGATTTAAGGCGTTTAAAAATAACCGTCTTTGTTATGCTTATAATAAGGATAAAGATAATAATGCTGATAGCGCAGGTAATATAGCTTGATAGCTTATTACCCAAAAACGTTTCTTGCATCAAATCCTGAAACATATCCTCTCCTGTTTTTAGAGGCGGAAAAATTGCCCCTATATTACCCCCAGACTATTCTACCTATTCTGTTCCACCTTACTTTCTCCCAAATTTTATAAAGTGGCGGTTTCTGATTCCACGAAAAATACAATATCAATGATTTGCCGAGCAAATAGCGTTTATTAAGCGGTCCCCAGAACCTTGAATCGAATGAAGCATCCCTGTTATCTCCCATAACGAATATGCAATCTTTAGGAACTTTTACCGGACCGAAATTATCTCTTACGTTTCCGCCGCCATTCATAAAACCGCTTTTTTCCCATATTTGTTGATATTGATAATCTTCTAATTGCAGCTTTTCATAAACGGTTGGGTCGTCAAATTTAGTGTAATGTTCTTCTAAAAGTTTATTATTTACGTATACTTTTTTATCTTTTATTTCTACAATATCTCCTGCGGTTGCGATACAGCGTTTTACGAAATCCTTTCTCTCATAAGGGTATCTGAATATAACTATTTCTTTATATTTGGGGTCGTGGAACTTAAGAATTCTCGTATCCGAGAAGGGAAGTCTTATTCCGTATAAAAATTTGCAGGCAAACAAATGGTCTCCTATAAGTAAAGAATCTTCCATTGAACCGCTTGGAATGCGGTATGCCTGAACGATAAATGCCCTGATTAACACGACAACAACCACAATATAAACTAAATCTTTGACCCACTGGTTAAAAGCGTTTTTATTGTTTTTTGGACGGTTATCGGTATTTGTTTTTTTCATAATTTTTATCCGGCATCCTCCTGATGTTTGTAACGATTACCACAAAATCCTTCCCATCCTGTTCCACCTTATTTTTTCCCATATCTTATAAAGCGGCGGGTCGGGATTCCATGAAAAATGTATAATCAATGTTTTGCCTAAAAGGTAACATTTATTAAGGGGGCCCCAGAACCTTGAATCGAAAGAATCGTCCCTGTTATCTCCCATAACGAATATGCAATCTTTAGGTATTTTTACGGGACCGAAATTATCGCGAATTTCGCCTCCGCAACGCATAAACCCTGTTTTTTCCCATATCTTCTGGTATTGCGAGTTTTCCAATGGCAAACTTTCATAAGTTGTCGGGTCTATGTGTTTAACGTAAGGTTCATCTAATAATATATTATTTACGTATACTTTTTTATTTTTTATTTCTACGATATTTCCTTCTGTGGCGATACATCTTTTCACTAATTTTCTGCGCTCATAAGGAGCTTTAAAAATGACTATTTCTTTTGGCTGTGGTTTATGAAATTCTAATATTCTGGTATTTGTAAAAGGTATTTTTATGCCGTACAAAAACTTACAACCAAATAATTGGTCGCCTATAAGAATAGTGTTTTCCATAGAACCCGTGGGAACTCTATATGCTTCGACTACACAAGCTCTTATGAGGAATACCGTAACTCCGATGAAAACAATATCTTTTAACCACTGATTTGATTTTTGATTTTTGATCGTGGAATTTGGATTTTTGGACTTGGGAGTTGGCCTGATATTTATTTTCTTCATACTATTATATCAACTATATTATTCTTATGGAAGTTGTCAAGAAAAACGGGTATTATAAAGAGATGCGTTACTAAATTTTGGCCTGTGTTATGACAACTGGTGGCTTTTCCATACGATTTCGGAATAACCTATCATTGTTCTTCCGTTATCGTTTTCTTCGGTAACAGGCTGTTGAATGTATTTTTCCAATTGCTCTTTGCTCATTATTATCCACTTGGAAGGCATTATTTCATCATTTTCTGAATCCGCATCGTGTTTGTGTGTAATAAGAACTTTGTAGAACTTAGACATAACGCCCCCTTTTGCTTCCTTTTGTTTGATGCAATTTTATTGGACAGTTTTTGCATTGTTTCATCCTGCAAAAATTATTATATATATGAATCATTCCCTGGTTGTAAATTTCACTGCGCAATCCTTTTTTATCCTTGAACCTGCCTGCCGAGTAGGCAAGTAAAATTCGTTTCATATAATTTGTAATATAGTTGTCAGGTAAAGGTTTATAAGATTTATATTTTTCTATAACTTCATCTTTCAGGTCTTCCCTTGTTACCGAGAGTACAGGCAGCCATACATTCAATATTATTATTCCGGCGCAGGGTTTGCCGATTTTAGTTTTACTATTTTTGCAATAAGGCTGCAAATGTTTTTCAATTTCTTTCAGCTTTAATTCGTATTTAACCAGAGAATTATACATCCCGGTTTGTATTGTTCTTGCCAGGAAACAACTTATTGCGTTTATGCGATTTATAGGAAAATTATGAGGCCTGACTTTGAAAAATTGCCATTCGTAAGGATTCATAATATTTGGAATTTCACGTTTAATTTTTTCCCATAAAGGGTTTAACTTTTCAGGCAATAATCCTGCAGTTCCGAGAAGAGCAGTTTTTATAAGTTTTATCCGAGTAGAAACGGGAAGATTACAGGTTATTTTTTTCAGCTTTTTGGCATCTATATATTCCGCGAGTTTCGCAAAAGCGTTTTTGTTCTTCGCGTATCCTAACGCTTTCATAATGCCCGAATATACCGCCTGCTCTGCACCATAAGATTTTATCGTATCCTGAAATTTTTGTTTGCGAAGTTCGAATCTTTTAAGCCCTTGTTGTTCCAGCAGGACTTTCAATTCGTCATTGGAGATATTTTTTGTATGACAACATATAAAAGATTTTGTTTTTATCGTTGCCTTCGTGTATTCTTTAAACAGCTTGTTTAGTGGCCGGATGCACCATTTGGATAACTCAAGCGCAGGTATTTTATTCCCTGTTTTAGTAAAACAATCTTCCGTATTGCTTTGCCCAACTACGTGTAATATAATATTATTATATTTTTGGTCGGTATAGTGTTTATGCAAGTTCCAGTCCGAAGAAAACGTATGAATTTCTACATCGCCTGAGACAGGCAATCCGTTAAATTCAATGATTGCGTTCTTAAAATCTGGTCCGTCGTCTAAATTTAATTCGCCAGGGAAAACTACATTTATTGGTTGAGAATCTTCCGTCAGGAGGTTAGTTTTTATTGACTGAGTTTCCCATATCCAGGAGAGGAATGCTTCTTTTAATAGCTTGTTATCCACAATACGCTTCCAAATAAAAACCAAAAGGACATTTTACTCCACCCTAAAACCTAAATTTCCTTTTAGCAAGAAGTACTGCTTACAAATTTTAATCTTTTCCTGAGATGCGACCATTTTTTCCAATCGTTATGCTTATGACATAAGCGTCCTGCAACAATACTTGCCGAAATATTTAATTCATTGGCAAAGTTCATAATAGCATTATCGGAAGTGTCCTTTTTACTAATAAAACTCAAATATTTTTTTTCAGGAATAAGTGTTTCACAGGCAAACTCGTCGGCTTCTTTTTCCTTGTCTTCCGTTGATTTTTGGTCTTCAAATTCAATGAATTGTTCTTTTTTACTGTGTTTCACAAGATGAGCAATCTCGTGAAAAAAAGTAAACCAGAATATATCATCTCGGTTCCCTCTCAAGCTTAATTGAATTATTGCTTTATCAGGATTAATCCATCTTGTTGCACCGTTTACATAAGTTTTTTTTAAAGGAGGAACAAATGCTACTGCTATACCGGAAGACGAACAAATATCAATTAACTTGCTTTGAAATACTTCGGGCTTTTCTTTAGTTAAAGATTTTAAACTCTCCAAAGAGTTTATTAGTTTGCTTTTATCGAAGTCTTGTGTTTTGATTTCTTGCGCATCTATTTCTCCACACCTTAACCATGCGGCTAATGATTCATTAGATACTTGTTTGCCCTTTGTTCTTCTAAAAGAAACCCCAAGATTTACTGGCACAAGATTGAGAGAAGTTATTCCGAAAAAGCTAAGCAAGTTGTTGATTTTTTCTTTTGCATCGAGTGTTTTTTTAACATATCCCCATTTATAAAGTTCATTATAACAGGTAAATTTTTGTAATAGGGGCAGTTCTTTTGCAACTTGTTTTTCAAAACTTAATCTTGCCAATGTCTCTTCATAATTCTTTTCTAAATTATTCCAGAAATTTGCCGACATACCGAACACCATCGACAATTTTATTGCAGTATCGGGAGTTATAGGGTTTTTCCCCTGAATAATTTCATTGATTGTTTTGGTCGTCAACCCTGTTCTGTGCGCTAAATCAGCCTGGCTCATCTTTAAAGAATTCAAAGTATCCTCTAAAGTCTTGCCGGGATGAATAGCTATATCCGGATTATATTTTCTTTCTGCCATTAAACCCCCTTTAATGATAATCTTCTATTTTAATTATTTCAACAATAGTAATTAATTTTAAGTTTACAAAATCTCCGCCATTTGATGGCAATAAAATTAACCTGTAAGGATGCTTTATATCAACGGCAAAATGATTCTTGTAGTTACCTGCCAACTTATGTAGCCTTGCTTGTGGTAGTTTAGATATATCATACAAGCTTTCCGCAGCTACAAGTTCATTGATTCTTTTTACTATTTCTCCCGCCTGTTGTTTCCCGTATTTCCGACACAACTCTTTTTCGCTTTCACAAATCTTTTGTAACTTAGAACTCTTGAATAATACTTTCATTACCTTAAAACACTATCGGAAAAATGTCAAGTTTTTATTAACCCAATGGGTTAATATTTTTTAAGTAGTTTTGTTTTGTTGCGATTTTGCATTTTTTAATAGCCATGTTTTGACGAACAAATCCAAATCACCATCCATTATATTCTGCAATCTGCCGGATTCTACTCCCGTACGATGGTCTTTTACCATTGTATAAGGGCAAAAGACATAGGAACGTATTTCCATTCCCCAGGAGATATCCTGTTTTTGCGGGGTCATTTCCGCAAGCTTTTTTTCATCTTCATTCTTTTTTAACTGGTATAATCTTGACTTTAATACTTTCATTGCATTCTGTTTGTTGTAAAATTGTGAGCGCTCGGACTGGCAGGATACAACGGTGTTTGTTGGTAAATGAGTTATTCGTATGGCGGAGGAAACTTTATTTACATTTTGCCCGCCTGCCCCGGAAGACCTGAAAGTATCTATTTTTAAATCTTCTTCTTTTATGTCTATCTTTGCATCGTCTTCTATGAGCGGGTATACAAAACAGGAAGCAAAAGAGGTGTGTCTCTTGCTGTTTGCATCAAAAGGTGATATTCTGACGAGTCTATGTACTCCCGACTCACTTTTTACCCATCCATAAGCGTTCTTGCCTTTTACTTCTATTGTTACGTTTTTAATCCCGGCAATCTCCCCTGCCTCATAATCTATGATTGTTGCTTTGAATCCTTTTCTTTCAAACCATCTCAGGTACATTCTCAATAACATAGATACCCAGTCGCAGGACTCGGTTCCTCCTGCTCCGGGATGAATGTTCAACAATGCAGGATAAGTATCTACTTCATCGTCAAAGATATGATTGATTTCTATTCCTTCTATTTTATCAATAAGTTTGGTAATTTCGGATTCCACGGGTTCGCCGAGTTTTGCGAATTCGATTAAATCGGCATATTCCGTAGAAACCTGTTCTATTTCTTTCACGATTTCCTGGTGTCTTGATAGTGATTCGCTGAATTCTCGCGCCCTGTTGTTATCGTCCCAGCAACCGGGTTTGCTTAATTCGTCGTTTAACTTTGAGACTATTTTTTTATGTTTCTCAATATCAATTAAGCCTTGCAGCTCTGCAAATTTTTCCTGCAGTCGCTTTACTAATTCTTCTGACATAGCCATTTGTTTTTAATCCTTCCCTTCTTCGCTTTATCTGTTAAATCCCCAATCCGCATTCCGCAATTCCAAAATCTGATAATAGTTGATTATCAAAAGAAGTCAAGTAAAATAGGAAGAGACTTTTTTAGCAATAAACGAGTATACTGAAAAAATTCTAAATCAACTCAAACGGTTATCCTAAAGCCCTTATCTGTCATTCTGAACGTAGTGAAGAATCTCAATATATTGTTCAGGGCAGACTAATAAACTAGATAGGATATGAGACCCTTCGCTTTGCTCAGGGTGACAAAAAAGGGTTTTCGGCGCATTAGCAAACTTATTATTGACAATTGTTGTAAGCGATTTATATTCTTTATTCTAATTTCTTGAGGGGGATAAAATGATATATCTGGATTACAATGCCACTACTCCTACGGATGAAAAAGTCGTTGAAGCTATGTTGCCGTATTTCTCCGATAACTTTGGAAATCCTTCCAGTTCATACAGGTTAGCGCATACAAGCTTAAAAGCAAAAGAAGAAGCCAGGGAAAAAGTCGCTTTACTTATCGGTGCAAAACCAAACGAAATTGTTTTCACATCCGGCGGAACAGAGGCAGATAATTTTGCCATCAAGGGAGTCGCTTTTGCAAACCACCGCCATGGCGGGATCTCCGATAAAAGCAAAGGCAACCATATTATTACTTCTACAATAGAACACCACGCAGTATTCAATTCCTGTAAGTGGTTGGAAGAACAGGGATTTAAAATAAGCTACATTCCGGTAGATAAATACGGAACCATAGACTTAAACAAATTAAAAGATTCCATAACCGATAAAACTATACTCATCTCCGTAATGCACGCAAACAACGAAGTCGGGACGATTGAACCCATTAATGAGATAGCAAAACTTGCAAATAAAAACGGAATTTATTTTCATACGGATGCTGTCCAGACAACGGCAAAAGTACCTATAAACGTTCATAATATGTGTATAGATTTGTTGTCTTTGTCTGCGCATAAGTTTTATGGACCTAAAGGCGTAGGCGCTTTGTTCATTAAAAAAGGAACAAAGATGGACGAATTTATGCACGGCGGACACCAGGAAAAAGGTATGCGGGCGGGCACCGAAAACATTCCGGGAATAGTCGGATTAGGAAAAGCCTGTGAACTAGCCATACAAAATCAATATGCGGAAGAAGAAAGAATCAAAACACTGAGAGACAAATTAGAAAACAAAATATTAAACGGAATAGACGAAGTAATTCTTAACGGGCATCCTACAAACAGGTTAGCCGGGACATTAAACGTATGCATAAAATACGTTGAAGGTGAGTCTATGTTGTTGGACCTTGATTCCGAAGGGATATGCGCTTCTACGGGTTCAGCCTGTACGTCGGGTTCTTTTGACCCGTCGCACGTACTTGTGGCAATGGGCGTGTCTCCGGTAACCGCGCAGGGAGCATTAAGATTTAGCATAGGCCGCTATACTACGGAAAAAGACATTGATAAGGTAATAGAAGTATTACCCAGAATCGTTGAAAGGTTACGGAAGATGTCCCCACTTTATAAAAAATAAAATTAATGTAACCGCAGATGAACGCAAATGGACGCAGATTAAATGAAGTATCAGAGAAAATTATCGGAGGCGCTTTCAATGTTCATAATACTTTGGGATGTGGTTTTTTAGAAAAGGTTTATGAAAATGCGTTAGCGTTAGAACTCAAAAAAGCAGGATTTAAGATTGCACAACAATCGCCAATAAAAGTTTATTATGAAAAGGAAATTGTAGGAGATTATATCGCCGATATTTTAGTTGAAGATGAAATAATTATAGAGATAAAAGCAGTAAAGTTTATAGATGAAATTCATGAGGCACAGCTTATAAATTATCTTAAGGCGACCAAATTGAAATTGGGTCTAATATTGAACTTTTGTCGTCCTAAATTAGAAATAAAGAGGTTGGTCAATGAATTCTAATCATTTGCGTTTATCCCTGCCTGCCGGCAGGCAGGTGTGTTTATCTGCGGTTTCATAAAAAGAATTTGTTGAAAAAATGGACTTAAAAGAAAAGATTTATCAACTTAAGAAACTGCACAACGCCGTAATTCTTGCGCATAATTACCAGAGAGGTGAGGTTCAGGATATTGCGGATTACGTGGGAGATTCGCTTGGATTGTCAAGAAAAGCTTCGGAATTGGATTGCAAAGTAATAGTATTTTGCGGGGTTAAGTTTATGGCGGAAACGGCAAAAATACTTTCCCCTAAAAAAACCGTCCTTATTCCAAGAATGGGCGCTACCTGTCCAATGGCGGATATGATTAGTGTTGAACAGTTGGAGAAACTTAAATCAGAACATCCGGGTGCAGTTGTCGTCTCGTATGTAAATACAAACGCAGACGTTAAAGCGATAACGGACGTATGTTGCACTTCGGCCAATGCGGTAAAAGTAGTGCAAAACATAAAAGCAAAAGAAATTATATTTGTCCCCGATAAAAACTTAGCCAACTATGTGAGGAAATTCACCGACAAAAAAATTATATCCTGTATGGGACATTGCTATGTCCATTCTAAAATGACTGCAGAAGATGTGAAATCGGCAAGGGAATCCCATAAAAACGCTCCGATAATTGTCCATCCTGAATGCGAAAATGAAGTAGTTGAACTTGCGGATGAAGTATTAAGCACGGATGGAATGTTAAAGTTTGCAAAGGCTTCAAAGGCAAAAGAAATAATAATCGGAACGGAAGAAGGCATAATTCATAGACTGAAAAAGGAAAACCCAAATAAGGAATTTTACACACTTGGGCCGGCAAGAATGTGTAAAAATATGAAACTTACTAAGCTGGAAGATATTTATCTTGCCTTATTGGCGGAGTCAGATTTAAACGGGAAAGAAAATCAATATAGATTAGAACTACCGGATGAAATAATAAGAAAAGCTTCCTTATCGCTTACGCGAATGCTTGAGTATGTATAAAAATTTAAGAAGGAGAAAAACGAAAATGAAACATCTGGTACATCCCGATCAGGCGGGGAATGCTACGGCGGTGAGGTTATTTGTATTTATTAGTTTGATTGTAGGTACGCAGTTTATTTTATCCTCAATTGTAAATGCCACAAATGTAAGTGGAACAATCAGCACAAATACACTGTGGGACACGACAGGCAGTCCATATATTGTTACGGGAAATGTGACAGTAGATACTCTTGTAACCTTAAGAATTGAGCCGGGTGTTAAAGTATTATTTAATACTGCAAAAGGCATAACAATAAAAGGAAACCTGTATGCAATAGGAACATCTACGGACTCAATTATTATAAGCGCATTGGATACTACTAATTGGGCACAAAGATGGAGAAATTTATGTTTTCAATCACCATCTACCTGCAGTCTTAAGTATTGCAGGATTGAATATGCTGATAGTTCGGCAATATACAATAACGGATCGGATTCTATTTATATAGGATACAATACAATATTAAATAATTCTACTACTTATGGTGGTGGAGGCATTCATAATTATGGAACAGCTGAAATAACAAATAATACAATATCAGGCAATTCTGATAAGAATCTTAACGGTAGAGGTGGAGGCATTTGTAATTATGGAACAGCTGAAATAATAAACAATACAATAGCCAACAATCATGTTTTTCTTGGTTATGGTGGTGGTGGCATCCATAATGGTAATTATGACACAGCCAAAATAACAAATAATATAATATCTAACAACAGTGGTGGAGGCATTTGTAATTTTGGTATAGCTGAAATAACAAATAATACAATATCAAACAACTCTGGTGAGACGGGAGGGGGTATTTGCAGTCAGTCTGGCACAGTTGAAATAATAAGTAATACAATATCTAACAATTCTTCTAATAATACTGGCGGGGGTATCTATAATGTTGCTATAGCCAAAATAATGAATAATAATATAATATCTAACAACTCTTCCAATACCGGTGGTGGTATTGCTAACTATTACACAACTGAAATAATAAGTAATGCAATATCAAAAAACTCCTCTGGTAATTCCGGTGGTGGTATCTTTAATTCTGGTACATCTAACGCTAAGATAATAAATAATATAATAATAGATAACCATAGTAATTGTGGTGGTGGCATCTATAATAATTATGGTACAGCTAAAATAATAAACAATACAATATCAAATAACTTGGGTGTGGGTGGTAGTATCTATTCCTATACCTATAGTACAACAACAATTCGTTATAATACAATAACCGATACTACTGCTTTTGCTATCTTTATCTCTGAGGGAAGTCCTTTTATCCGAACAAACAATATCTATGCCACTGGTTATGCGGTGCATAATGCTACAACAAATAATATAAATGCGAGATATAACTATTGGAACACAACAGATACTGCTACAATTAATAATTTAAGAATTTTGGATTACTATGATTATGTTAATGCAGGGATAGTCTTTTATAAACCATTCCTTGATACTGCATTTACCGATACAATTGCCCCTCCTCCACCGATTAACCTGACTGCCAATAAGATTGATTCTACATTTGAAGTTAGTTGGACTAATCCGTATGATACAAGCGGCATTTCAGAATATTACTATAAATTAGGCTCTGCCCCAACTTCTGATTTTGATACCACACATACATTCCATTATTCACCCGATACAATTAATGTGACTTCAAATAAGTCTTTGTATGTCTGGTTAGTAGATAGTAGCGGCAACTTAAATTATCTTAATAGTGCGGTTGCGGTTATAGGTGTAGAAGAAAATGAAAAAACTCTTGATAAGGTTGTTTTATTTTCGCCATCCCCAAATCCTTCGCTAAATAGTATGACAATTAAATATGGCTTACCTGAAAAGGCTAATGTTAGTTTGAGACTTTATGATATATCCGGTAGAATGGTCAAAACCCTTTACTCCGAAATCCAAGAGAAAGGCTATCACACTGTTAATATAAGAAAAGGCGAATTTCCTAAGGGAGTCTATTTTATTAAATTTGCTGCTGGTAACTATAAAGAAACCAAGAAACTCATATTGATGAAGTAGAGTCGGTGGACAGTAAAATAAAGAAGCCCTTCTGTTCAACGCAGGAGGGCTTTTTTGTTTTTATGGAGACATATCAAATTCAAACTATAAATGTTATATTTTGTAAGGATGAGCATATATAACGAGCGGTTATTTATATTTTATTTCTTTTAAGTACAACCCCTGTGGCGGAGCGGAAAGGAATTTTCTTGCGTTCTTTTTGCAGTCAATTGCATCTTGAATATCTTTTTCACGGAGATATCCTCTTCCAAATTCAGTAAGTGTTCCGACGATTAACCGTATCATTTTTCGTAGAAAATGGTCTGCGCAAATTTCAAATACATTATCATTCTTTTTCTGAACAATTTTTAGCGTTTTTATATCACATTCTCCTTCGTCTTTAGATGCAAAGAAATCAAACCGGTGTTTTCCTAAAAATAAGGGAAGCACGGATTTAATTCGTTCTATATCCAATGGAAACTTATATTCCCAGATTCCATATCTTCTGATAGGAGATTTCCCTATTACTAGTTTATACAAATATGTTCTTGAAACTGCATCAAAATGGGCGTTAAACTTTAAAGGCATATCGTTTACAGACTTAACGCAAACGTCCTGTGGTAAGTGCAATAGTGCCTGTTTTAATTTTCTCGGAGTAATCTTTGTTTCTGTTTTGAAATTTGCTATCTGGGAAATGGCGTGGACTCCGGTGTCGGTTCTTGCTCCGCAGGTAAGCTTAATTTTCTCCTGTAAGATGCTTTCTAATTCCGATTCAAGGACTCCCCTTACCGTACGTTTATGCGGTTGAATTTCCCATCCATAAAAATTCATTCCATCGTATTCGATTTCAAGTTTTATATTTCGCATTTTATTTTACTGTCAGACAGGTTTATAACCGGGAGTTTAAATAGCCCTACAAACAGAAAAGCAAACCCGAGGGTTTGCTTTTCTTAATTATTTTCGATGTAACGCAATTACAAAAACGGAACTATTCTTTCGTCTCTTCTTCCGGTTCTTTTTCTTCTTTCTCTTTTACTACCTTTCCTGTTTCCGAAAGAATTATTTTTCTCTTCTCGGCATCTACTTCTACAAGAATAAGTTCCATATCATCTCCGGCTTCATATTTTTCCTGCCATTTTTTGGATGTTTTAGCAAGATGAGACGCCGGGAGAAAACCTTCTATTTTCTGTTTATCCACTTCAAACTTTACTACGATTCCCTTTTCAACGACTTCTTTTATTTTACACTTGAAGCTTTCTCCGACTAAACCGTTAACCGTAAGTAATGGGTCTGGCGTAAGTTGTTTTATCCCGAGAATTATACGTTGTTTTTCCGGTTCAATCGAAATGACTTTGCATTTAACTTTTTTGCCACGGGTTAATATGTCGGAAGCATGTTCAATTCTTTCCGTCCACGAGAAGTTTGCAAGCGGCAAAAATCCCGTTATGCCGTCTTTAAGGTCAACAAAAGCTCCAAACCTTGAAAAAGATTTAACGGTTCCGCTGACAAGTGAATCAAGAGGATATTCGTCGTTTACTTTTTCCCATGGATTTGGCTGTAATTGTCGTAAGCTTAAAGAAATCTTTTCTTCTTCTTTATTTACATTCAAAATTATTGCCGATATTGTATCTCCTACGGCAAGCAACTGGGACGGTGCGGTAACGTGTCCCCAGGACATTTCCGAAATATGTAATAAACCTTCAATTCCGGGTTCAAGTTCAATAAACGCGCCGTAATCGGTAATGGAAATAACTTTTCCTTTTATCTGTGAATTTGCGGGATATCTGCTTTCAATGTTATCCCACGGATAAGGAGTAAGTTGTTTTATACCTAATGCTATATGTCCTTTTTCTTTGTCTATTCTTAAAATTTTCACGTTTACTTTTTCATTTTCCTGTACTACTTCGGAGGGGTGATTAACCTTTCCCCAGGATAAATCTGAAATATGGACAAGTCCACTGACTCCACCGATATCCACAAACACTCCAAAATCGGTGATTTTCTTAACTAATCCTTCGGTTACTGCTCCTTCTTCTACTTTCTCCCATAATTCTTTTCTTTTTTTGTCCAATTCCTCATCCCTGGCTGCTTTTCTTGAAACTACGACATTATTCTTAATTTTATCAAGTTTGATTACCTTGAAATTCATTATTTTGCCGACCATATGACTTTGTTCGTTTTCGTCCGTATCAATTTGTGACCCCGGCAAGAAGGCTTCTACCCCTTTTATATTAACCATAAATCCGCCTTTGATGGATTTACTGACTTTGCCTTCTATAGAGATATTGTTTTCATGTATGTCGGAAAGGACTTTCCACATTTTGAGAGAATCCGCTTTGCTTTTAGAAAGACGTATTATACCTTCTCTCCCTTCTACTTTATCAACGAAAACTTCTATGAATTCTCCCGCTTTAAGCACGGAAGGATTGTCAAATTCTTCAATAGAGATTATAGTATCAAACTTAAAACCTACATCCACAACAACATCTCTATCAGTTACTCTAATAACTTTACCCTTTATTATTTCTCCTTCCTTAAAATCAAGGAATGAAGTGTCAATTAACTGTAAAATACTTTCCCTGTCTGATTTCATTATTTCCTCCATAATCTTTCTATTTTTATAATAAAGTTTACTTTTGTCAACAAGTTTATTCTTAAAGCCGTTATATATAAGTTATTGTTGTCGTGTACATAACAACTCATAATAACTTGAGATTATTGTCTTTGAAGTTTATATTTTGTGCGCCATAAACAATAATTTTATTGACAAACATAATAATTGAATTTATCTTGAAAGCTAATTTATTTAATTGACTAAAAGAAGTAGGGGGTGAGGATAATGAAGCATATGCCGTCCCTTTTAGAAGAGGAGATAAAAGGGTATCGGAATTTATACTCCTCAGAAAAATAATTCTTGGAGGGAAAATGAAAACATTGTTAAGCATTGTAGCAATTATGGCTACTATAACAGTTGCAGAAGCAAAAATGGGTATTGGTTATGACGTAAAAAATTCAGCAGTATCTTATAAATACTGGGCAGAAAAAGTTGGATTCCAGGGCGAATTACGTGCAAAATATCAGGGCGCAGAAAGTGGCGCTACAACACAAGCTTCTTCAATGACATTAGATGCTACCGCATACGTTCTTTATCCGATAGCAAAAGCAGATAAATTTCATTTAAACGGAGCAGCAGGCGTTTCTTACGTAATGTACAACAACTTGGATCAGGTAGAGGACAGAACAAAAACAAATATGGGCCTCAGGCTTGGATTTATACCTGAATATTATGTAACCGACAATTTCTCGTTTGAATGTTTCTTTGGAGTAGGCATTACAATGGTAGGCGAAACAAAAAATGATACGGTTGGAATGAAAGATGATTATAAAACACTTGAGATTATGGGAGATGGGTTGTCTCTAAGTTCGGGAGTGGCTTTCCACTTCTATTTCCCTGAAACAGTAAAGGCAGCAGCTGAAGCAACACCAGCAGAAACACCGGAAGAAGAAGATGCAGAATAATTAACGATAATTATATCGGGCAGGTATTTGAAAAAATGCCTGCCCTGTTTTTTATCTAACTTAATGAAAAATTATTTTTGGATCTTTTTTAGTTTGATAATCTTCGGATGCACATATAATTTTAAGGGTTTTTCGTCAAGGAATATTCGTTCCGTTGCCGTTCCGGTATTTGAGAATAAAACATCCCAGTATGAACTCGAGACTAAATTGACAAAATCCGTTATAGATGCTTTTATCCAAGATAACAGATTAAAAGTTCTTGACAAAAGCAATGCGGAGTCTATACTGACAGGTGAAATTTTGCAGTATAAAAGGGAAGTTTTCTCTTATGACGACAAAGAGAGTGTAAAAGATTATAAAATAGAACTTATGGTGAAGCTTACTTACAAAGATAAATCAGAAAAAGTATTATTATCCAAAGAACTTAGCGAGTGGCATGTATACCCGTTTAACGAAACCGAAGAATCCGGTATAGATGCTTTATGTAATAAATTATCGTTAACCGTATTAAAAACGGTGATGGAGTAAAAATGAACAGTGCAATAATTAGCGTTTCGGACAAAACAGGACTTGCAGAATTGGCAAAAGCCATGCAGTCTAAAAATATTCGTATCTTTGCTTCCGGCGGGACGCAAAAATTCCTTGAAACAAATAATATAAAGTGTGAAAGCACAAATACCCTCACCGGTTTTACCGATATGGTCGGCGGCAGGGTAAAAACTTTAAACCATAAAATATTTGCAGGGATACTCGCAGACAGGTCAATTCCTGAACACGTTTCCCAGCTTAAAGAACTGGATATTCCGCTAATTGATTTTGTTATATGTAATCTTTATCCTTTTGAAGAAAAACCCGGAATTGAAACTATTGATATCGGTGGCGTTACTCTTATGAGGGCATCCGCAAAAAATTATAAATCCGTTACCTGCATTACGAATCCTTCTCAATATCCGAAAGTAATCGAAGAACTTAACAAATCCGGCAGTATTTCAGAGAACACAAGACTTGAATTTGCAAAAGAAGCATTCAGGGTAACAAGCAGGCTGGATTCAAAAGTAGCGGAATTTATGGGGGAAGATTCGCTTAGAATAAACTGCGAAAAAGTAATGCAGTTAAGATATGGCGAAAATCCTCACCAGTCAGCTGCGCTTTATAGAACAATAGGACAAAATAGCATTGACCTTACTTCTGCCCGGCAGTTACAGGGAAAAGAGTTGTCTTTTAATAATATTCAAGACATAAATGCCGTGCTTCTTGCGATAAAAAGCTTTACAGAACCGTGTATCTGTATAGTTAAACACGCAAATCCTTGCGGAATAGCTACGGATAAAAATATCACAGAAGCATATAAAAAAGCTCATTCTACAGACCCGACATCAAGTTTTGGCGGTATAGTTGGGGTAAATTCCGAAGTTACGGAAGAACTTGCAAAAGAATTAACCGCTACATTTCTTGAAGCTGTTATTGCTCCGTCTTATACGGATAAAGCTAAAGAAATTCTTACATCTAAAAAGAACTTAAGAGTGTTGGAACTGCCTTTAGATAAACCTCTTTCTAAAACTGCTTATTTATGCGTTGAAGGCGGGTTTCTTGTTCAGGATAGCGACGTAATTTCGGACACCGAGGAAAAATGGGAAGTCGTTACGAAAGTCAAACCGACGCCTGACGAAATGGAAGCGGCTAAATTTGCTTTTAAGGCAGTAAGATTTATGAAATCTAATTCTATATGTGTTGCGAAAAAAGATATGACGATAGGTTTGGGCGCAGGACAACCTAACAGAGTCGGCTCGGTAAAAATCGCAATAGAAAATGCAAAACATTTTGGTTTTGATATGAAAAACGCTACTATGGCTTCGGACGGATTCTTCCCGTTTAACGATTCCATAACCGTTGCCGCAGAAGCGGGTATTAAATGCATAGTCCAACCCGGAGGTTCCATAAGGGACCAGGAATCAATAGACGAGTGCAACAAATTAGGTATCTCAATGATCGTTACGCATTGCAGACACTTTAGACATTAGCAATGCCCCGAAAAACAGTTAACCGCATCCCTCATCCTGCCGAAGAAAAGGCAAGAAAAGCCATAGGTTCTACTTTTGGCCCTGAAGTCGTAGACGTTTCAATGCTGGATACTTTTCCTTACGAATATCCCGGGAATTCCATTAATATGGAACATACGACGGATGAGTTCAGTTGTCTTTGTCCCTTTAATAAGATGCCGGACTATGCGCAATTAACAATAAGATATGTGCCGAATAAAGTGTGTGTTGAATTAAAATCGTTGAAATATTATTTGTATTCTTTCAGACAGGTAAAAATATATCACGAACATGTAGTGAATAAAATACTAAAGGATTTAGTTTCAATTTTGAAACCAAAAGAGTTGACAGTAGAGCTAAAGTTCGCTACCCGCGGTGGAATCAGTACAATTGCTACCGCACATTACCCTAATGTTCGGAGCAGATAATTTACATTTGTAAATTATTATATTGATTTTTAAGAATAAGAAGAAAAGAATAAAGGTTAAGCCGATAAAATCTCAAAGGGACTACCCCTGCTGGCAGAATTTATTGCGTATAACAAACCTTTAAAAGGACCTGCCTGAAGGCAGGCAGAAAAGAAGGAGATTTCGATATTATGGACACAAAAGGAATAGTTTTGAAGCCGGAATTTGAGAAGGCTATATTGGATTTGGGATTTGCCGAATTCACGGAGATACAGGAGAAGTGCATCCCGCTTATACAACAGGGGAAAGACGTAATCGGATTATCATTTACCGGTTCAGGGAAAACTGCTGCATTTGGTTTTCCTGCTCTTGAAAAAGTCGTACTCGGAAAGGGAATACAAGTGTTGGTCGTTGTTCCCACAAGAGAACTTTGCAATCAGGTTGCTTATGAATTAAGGAAGTTTTCAAAATACAAAAAGATGCATATCGTTGAAGTATATGGCGGAGTTTCCATATATCCCCAGATAACGGACTTGAGATATGCGGAGGTCGTGGTTAGTACTCCGGGAAGGCTTTTGGACCATTTTTCCCGCAGAACTTGCAAGACAGACCGCGTAAATATTCTTGTTCTTGACGAAGCAGATAAAATGTTTGATATGGGATTTATTGAAGATTTGAAAAAAATAATTGCAATGATTCCAAGGGACAGTCAGAAATTATTATTCGGCGCGACAATGCCCACCGAAATAATGCAAATCGCAAAGAGCTATATGAACAATCCTGAAAGAGTCAAGATGCAAACGTATGTTGACAAAAGTAAGCTTATTCAACATTATTATGACGTTGAAGCAAAAGACAAGTTTGCCTTGCTGGTGCATGTATTAAAAACTGAGTCAAAGGGGCTTGCTATAATTTTTTGCGGAACAAGAAGAACCGTTGATAAAGTCAATGAAAATCTAGTTAGGCAACACGTAATGTCGGAAGCGCTTCACGGCGGATTAACCCAGGGGAAAAGAAAGCAGGTAATAGATGCATTTCACGCGAAAAGACTTAACGTTCTTGTTGCGAGTGATGTCGCTGCGCGCGGGTTAGATATAAAAGACGTAACTTTGATAATAAATTACGATATCCCAAAAACGTCCGTAGAATATGTCCATAGAATAGGAAGAACCGCAAGGGCAGGACAAGAGGGAAAAGTAATTTCTTTATTGTCTCAGGCGGATTATGAATCTTTCACAAGAGTCCTTGAGGATAAACTGATACTTATCCGTAACCTGAAAACGCCTGATTTCAAACGTATAGAATTTGCAAGAAATCAGTTCCGTAAAAGAAAATTCAACTTCCATAAAAGTTAAGGATAGCGGCGGAAGGGTAGGGGGATAGAATAGAAATAAAAATCCCGTACGGCAAAGCTACAAAAAACGTTTCTATTCCCGACAATAATATTGCCGGTATTATATATCCAGATAAAGTAAAGATTGGGGACGAGACTAAAACTATAATATCGGCGATTGAAAACCCAATCAATGCAAAACCGTTTGATAAATTTCTTGAGAATGCAAAAAACATTCTGTTTATTGTAAACGATGCTTCAAGGTCTACCCCTACTTCAAAAATATTAGACATTCTGTTTGATAAAATCCAGGGCAAACCTGTAAAATTTTTAGTAGCTACCGGGATACATTCTGAGACAACCGAAGAAGAATTGCGACTTATTTTCGGCAAACATTATGTTGATTTTCGAAAACAAATATATATTCACAATGCAAAGAAAAATGAAGATTTGGCTTATATCGGAACTTCCAAAAGCGGCACGGAAATATGGTTAAATAAATTATGCGTTGAAGCTGATAAAATTATCGTTATCGGGTCGGTAGAGCCTCATTATTTTGCAGGATACACGGGTGGCAGAAAAGTGTTTTTGCCCGGCATAGCTTCTTTTAAAACGATAGAACAAAATCATAAACACGCTTTGAATCCTGAGGCAAAGATACTTGCGCTTGAAAACAATCCCGTTAATAAGGATATGACGGATACGCTGGAGTTTCTTTCAGATAAAGAAATATTTTCTATTCAAACTGTGCTGGATAGGGAACATAAAATTTATTCGGTAACGGCAGGAGACATTAACGATTCCTTTTATTCTGCTGTGGACAAAGCAAATGAAGTCTTTTGCGTAAAAATAAAAGAAAAAGCGGATATAGTTGTATCCGTTGCAGGATATCCTCTGGATGTTGATTTGTATCAATCACAGAAAGCCATAGAAAGTGGAAGATTGGCATTGAAAGAAAACGGCATTTTGATTTTCGTATCAAAATGCAGGGAAGGGATAGGGGATAAGGCGTTTTTTGAAATTCTTGCAAGTTGCAAAACTCCCGAGTTAGTTTTTGAAAAACTTAACAAGGAGTATAAACTTGGGTATCACAAAGCAGTAAAATTGGTGGAATTATTAAGGATTGCAGAAATCTGGGGGGTAACGGATTTAGATGAAAATACTCTAAAAAGCGTATTCATAAAGTCTTTTTCTTCCTTACAGGAAGCTGTGGATAATGCGATAGACGAGAAAGGCACAACCGCAAGAGCTCTATTTTTAATGGATGGAAGCATTACGGTACCGGTGTGTCCGGATTTTTAATTATTTTCAACGCTCTAAATTTCGTGACTTTTTTATTTTAACCTTGACAGTTTTTGAATGTTTTTGTAGAAAGTAAGATATTATTAAGGTAAAAACTAAAAGCTAATATTAAAGTTGAGATAAGGAGTCAATATGAAATTATTAAAATGGATGTTTGTGTTTTTTGTTGCAAGTTCTCTTTCCGCTTATGAATTAAAACTGGGTTCGGCAGAACTTGGGCTTATCAATGACAGCAAGGCTGAAGTTACTTTCAAAGTAAACAACTCCATAGATAAACCTTTTTCTATGAGAGCAATGCGCAAACACGAATACGTAAGTTCGTACAAAAAACTTGTCGTTGATTTAGAGGATACGGTAATCGCTAAGTTTTACCCTGATAAAAAAGAATATTCATTTTCTATCGGAACAGGAGATTATGTCCTTGAACTTTGTGACGCAGAAGGTTTTGAAATAAGACTCGAAAAAGACAAAGTTGCTGTCGGGCAGGATATGTATATTAAAGATGGAAAAGCCGTTTATACGAAGCCGATAAATATGTTTATTGAGTCAAATATTATATTAATTAAAGGAAAACTTATTGCGGATAATTCGATAATACAGGTTGCCCGTGAGTTGTGTGTGAATAAACGCGGGAAAGGATCTTCTACCGTAGAAACGTATAAACTTAAAATTACAAATGGTCAAATAGACGGAATATTAAAAGAAGAAGGGGATTATGATATAAGCGTTCTTTCCGTGGAACTTCCCAAGCTTAATCCTGAACTTGTTACTGCACAGGTGGAACTTACGCCCAATACTTTCACTGCAAGAAAAGGGCCAAATAATAACCTCGTAATTAAGGTAACTCCGAAAATCCAAAAAGTAGCAATATCTTCCAACATATCGGAAACATATGTTATAGAAAAACCGAACCTCACTTATTATGATTTAAATAAAATAATTCATAACGTTTCGCCGACAATAACGCCAATGCCGCGTCCTCATCCTATAGAGCTTGGCACGGGAGAATATTTATTAGAGTGTATAAAAGACGGCAAAATATACAGAAAGAAAATGTGGGTCCCGCCTGTTTCCAGTATGGATATTTATAGACTTGAGGATTGGTTTGATAATAGCTGTGAAGTTGGGTATTCTATTGCTAAAACGGGTTGCACCGGAGCAGTAAAAGAAATTTTATATAAAAATTATAATATGCAATTGATAGGTTCTCCAAATTATGATGAAGATGTGCCTGTGTTTATAGGTAATAAAAAATATACTATTAGATTTCATGCAACCAGGAATAACAATAATGTGTCTTCAGATTTTTCAATTGATAACATAAAGAATAATGTTTTGGATTTAAAAGAAATAGCTCCTTCTTCGACGATGAGTAAAAAATTGAATACAGTAGATGACCTTTATAATAAAGTTAAATCGCAATTTAACGGGAGATATGCCCAGGGGAACGAAGGAACCGTTATTTTGGAAAACAGTTTATACGCGCCTCCTTTTAGAATAGATTTCAAAGCAAATTTACAGTTTAACAAAGAGAACGGTAAATGGGTAGGTTTGGCAATGGAAGGTAACACTATATCGTATAAAATATATCAACTTGAATTAGAAAGAGTTAACCTGTTAGATTTTTTTAATAAATAGTAAAAATGATACCGGACATTAAATCTGCTTACGGGAAAGTTACATATAGAAAGTTAAGTGATTTAAAGACTTATTTTTCCGACCAGAAAGCAGTAGAAGAAATATTAAAAAAAGCCGACCCTGTTCTCTATGAAGTTTATGAAAACGAGGTTCCCAAAGAAGAAGAGCATCTTACTTTTGCCACGACTGTTCTTTATCCCGGTAAAGTAGGGAATGAGTTTTATTTTACCAAGGGGCATTTTCATTTTGAACCTGATGGAGCAGAAGTAACGATTGGGATACAGGGGGCAGGCATAGTATTGCTTCAAAACAGGGAAAATCAGGTTAAATCCGAACCGCTGACGCCTTTTAGTGTTGCGTATTCTTCTCCCGGGTGGGCGCATAGAGTCGTGAATAACTCTAATGAAAAACTTGTTTTCCTCTCTATTTGCAGGGCGGATGTAGGGCATGATTACGAGACCATAATTAAGAAGGGATTTGTAAAAAAAATACTTCAGCGAAAAGATTAAGGAAAGATAGAAATCCGCCTCAATATAATTTTCACAATTTTAAAATATTCTGATAGAAAAATGGTATATGTGGAATTTGCTTATCTGTAGGAACAGATTATAATCTCTTCCTACTTTAGTAGGTTGTTTATTATTTCTTATTTACCCATTGACAAATTCTTATTTAGTTAACACATATATGTATATACTTTAGTGTAGAATTATAGGGAAAAGTTGGAGTAATCACTCCTGAAATCACGAACTCCAACTAAGACCCCGAACTTTGTTCGGGATAAGATAGAGTAATTCGTCTAAAGTCGAAAACTCTATCTAAGGAGGCAATATGAATAAAGCTATAAGGTTTTTATTACTAATATGTTTTGGAATAGTATTTACGGGTAGCACCGTTTCCGAAAAACCATTTTTTGTCTCTAAAGAAAAACTTAAGATTGCAAAGAATGGTGTGATAGAAAACTCTTCTAAACTAAAGGGGGCGACCAAGGGAGAAGTAGATACTATAACCCCGGAGTTGGCTTCGCCTTATTATATCTATTCGTCGGAATACAGGAATTCTTATAAAGCAACGAAGTTTACTCCGATGCTTCCTTGTTCCCTTCAACAGATTTGGGTAGGCGCAGGAGGAAGTACGGCGGGGACTAAGATATGCAGTGTTTTTGTCTGGAGTGATGCAGGAACCGCTCCCGGGACGAGGTTGTTCAGTGATACTATGACTTTTAAGGCGGAATCCGCGGGTTATCTTTATTGGAATAGCCATACTTTGCCGGCTCCCATAAGAATGGCAGGTTCTTTTTGGGTGGGAAGCAAAGAAAACGATACGTTGTTTCCAACCACAGGGTTTGATGAAACTATGAGTTTGCCTTCGCAATTTAGTTTTAACGGAAGCGCTTGGATAGCGGGCGATTCTATTACATTTGATTATATGAACGCGGTAGCCGTAAAATACGAACTAAGCGGAACTGCCGAAATAAGTGCTTCACCGTTCCCTTTTGTGATGCAAATACCCGCTATTGCCAAAAAATCGCTTTTACAGCAACCGCCGGCAATACCATTATCCTTGCTGAGCGAAGACGATGAAAAATACTGGCAGGATATAGTTCCCGGGGAATTCATAATTGGTTATAATAATAAAGTAGACGTCAAAGAGGCAACTTTAAAACAGATGGGTATAGCACAAAAAAGCATAACTTTGGCAGATAAAAAGCTCGGGGATAACTTCATACTTGTTAAGGTAGCGGGGACTATTGAGGAACAAAAAGCTTTTGTAAAAACAATGGAAGCAAAGTCTAATGTTGCGTCAATAGAGCCAAATAGGATAATGAAACTTTTCAAAAACCCCAACGACCCATATTTTTCTTCATACCAGTGGGATAAGAGAAGCGTTAAGGCGCCTGAGGCATGGGCTTATGGCTGGGGAAACGACAGTATATCAATCGGGATAGTTGACCAGGGGGCGCAATATACGCACCCCGATTTGAGCGCAAGATATACTACCGTTAAGGGGTATGACTATGTGGATGGTGATGCTGATCCCATAAATGCCGTTGCTGCAGAATCCCATGGGACACATTGCTCCGGCAATGCGGCTGCTACGGTTAATAACGGAAAGGGGATTGCAGGAATGTCTAATGCGCGACTTTATTCTCTAAGAGTAATGAGTTCTGCCGGCGGGGGTACGGCTACGGCAATCGGAAATGGAGTGCAGTGGTGCGCGACGAACCATATAAAAATAGTATCTATGAGTATTGGAGGGGGAAGTCCTTCGACTTTTGTTAATTCAAAGTGTCAGGCGGTATGGAATGGGGGTGGACTAATATTTGCGGCAAGCGGAAATGATGGCAGGGATACTACCATTTATCCTGCGGCGTATGCCAATGTAATAGGAGTTGGTTCAATAGGCACAACTAATACACGGTCTTCTTTCAGTAATTATGGAAATTATTTAGACCTTGTTGCCCCGGGTGAAAATATTTGTTCGACCATACCCGGCAGCACTTACGAGTCCGGATGGAGTGGTACGTCTATGGCTTGTCCTCAGGCGGCAGGTGGCGCTGCGCTTGTGTGGGCAGCAAATACATCTTTAACGAATGCGCAAATAAGGGATATTTTACTTAATACTGCAACGGATCTTGGAACTACGGGCTGGGACAAAGAATATGGTTGGGGAAAACTCAATCTTCAGGCTGCCGTATTGGCAGCAAAAGGGGCTTCCGCTATGACCGGGGATACGGGAATGGTTACTTTTTATAATTCACCTTCTGCTTCGGGAAATTTAGCAGTTTCCGGAATTACATACCACTCATCATGGATTAGCTCCGTGAGTCCGACGAGTTTTGGAATCGTGCCAGGGAGTTCTGCAGGAGTTACGGTTATTGTATTGGCGAGTCTTGAAACGGGCTATTATTACGACACTTTGTTTGTTACCTCAAATGACCCGGATAATAATCCATATCTTGTTCCTGTTATTCTCAAAGTGGGAGAAGTCGGGACAGAAGAGAACGCGGATTTTGGGTTGCGGAGTCCGAATTTAGGTATTTTCCCGAACCCGGCTACAAAAGTGTTATCCGTAAAATTTACTATTCCTGCTTCCCAGAACGTTAGTTTGAAGATTTATAATACTGCAGGACGATTGGTAAAAACGATTTTCGATGAAGTTAAAACGGCAGGCAGTTATAACCCGACAATCAATATGACAGAGATGAATTCGGGTATTTATTTTGTTTTGTTGAAAACGGGAAATAATACGATATCTAAAAAAGTGACTCTGATTAAATAAGATTCGAAGGTTTTTTGATAGAGGTTATCGGGGTTTTGCCATATAGAATTGTCTTTTCTTTTCGGGGAATCGTTCAATCGCATAGCGAAGCATAGTTCTGGGCATAGTCTTAAAGTGCTTTTTTAAGAATTCTTCTTCAAGTTCTTCGCTGCATCGTTTTCCTACTTCCCTGAGCATCCATCCAACGGCTTTGTGCATTAAGTCGTGTTTATCGTCTTTTAATATCAAAGCTATTTTCAGAGTATCTTCCGGGTTATTTTGCATTATGTAATAAAACGTAGAAAGAATCGAAATTCTTCTTTCCCAGAGATTTGAAGATCTGGCAAGTTTATAAAGAATAGATTTGTCTTTATTTTCTAAATAAGGTCCAACAATTTTGTATGCGGATAAATCAACCAAATCCCAGTTGTTGATTTGTTTGGTGTTTTTAATATAGAAATTATAGATTTCTTTCTGTTGTTTTGAATCAGCTTTTTTGTATTTTAATATAAGAATCTGCAAACAGATTTGTCGTTCCTCGTGAATCTTGCTTTTAATTAAATTCTGCAAGTCCTGCATTGAAAGTTCGGCATATTTCTTCGCAATCTTTTTTTGCTCAGGGACGGTAATTCCTAAGAATATATCCCCTTCCCCGTATTCTCCTTTGCCGGTTTTAAAAAACCTCTGGTAGATTAGGGCTTTTTCCTTAGAAGCGTTTTGTGCGAGTTCGGACTTAAAATTTTTAAGAAGTTTGCTCATACACTCTTTTGTATATATTTATTGGGATTTGTCAATTTTTTATTGAGTTGTTAGAAAAAGAAAATGGAGAATTTTTGGACGCAGATGAACGCAGATAAACAGGATTAAAACTGAGAAGAAATGACAGAAAAAACAGAATAAAAAGGATTTTTAACTGCAGATGAACGCAGATTAGTAAGAGGAAGAAACAAACAGTGGATTCCCGTTTTCACGAGAATGACGGATGTGCACACCTACAGTTTTTACAAAGATGCAAGGCTGCGGACTGCCCTACCTTTTTCAGGAGGATTTATCAATAATTTTTAATGCTTTAACGTAAACATTCTTAACGCCGTTGTTTTTTTCGCCCTTTATGATTTTCTCAAAAATCGGCAACAACTGTTTTCTGGTTTCGGGATTATTCTTGGCGATTTCTGCAAGAGCATAAGCTGCGCACCATTTTATAACTGTGGTATTGATCGCGTCATCGGTAGTGTTTTTCAAAAGATACGGAATAGCTTTAGCCGTTTTTTCCGGATAATCTTTGGACATATTGCCAATGGCTTCCGGCACGCCCCACTTAACTCTTGGCAATTTGTAATTGATATATTCGAGAAGTGTATCAATATGCGGCGCGAGGAGTTCCGGGTTTGACGCCGAAATGTGTTTCATCGCGTCGGCACAATTGCCTTTGTCAACATCCGAGGCAGAAACAAAATACTCAACAAACTCTTTAACCGGGATTTTCTTTTGGCAAATTATTTCAACCAGCTTTGTTTGTTTCTCTTTAGGTTTAATGTCGGATTCAAGAATTTCTTTTATTTGTCCCATAACTTTCTCCTCCTATTTGAAAATATACTACGGGTAGACAGGAGCACGTGCTCCTGTCTACCCGATACCTTAAATTCATTGCAATTATTTGTCAATTTTTTATTGACAGTGTTGCTTCCTTAATATAACAATGGATATATGAAAAAGGTAATAAGTATTTTGTGTTTTATCGTAGTAGTCGCATTGCTTGCATACGGAATTAAATCGGGGCAAGTTTCGGAAGTAGAGACAAACGCTGATTATCTTTGTCTTTCTTGCATCGGGATAGGATAAAATAATTACCCTCAAGCTAGAAGCTTGAGTTACAATTCTATGTATAGAAAACTTGTTCAGTTTGGGACTTTCTTATTAACTAACAGCAATTTCCATAAGACCATATACCAGGGGAAAACAAAACAATTATGCATCCCCGGCATTCATTGTTACGCCTGTCCTTTAACCAGGGTGTCTTGTCCTATGGGCTCATTCCAGCATTTTCTCGGGATGAAACAATTCCCGTTATACGTTTTTGGGTTTATAGGGACGCTGGGAGTTGTATGGGGGAGACTCGCTTGCGGGTTCTTCTGTCCGTTTGGATTAGTCCAGGAACTTTTATACAAAATAAAAACCTACAAAATAAAACTCGCAAAGGTTTTTAACTATGGGAAATATGTTATACTGTTTGGCGTTGCGATTATAGTCGTATGGATAACCGGAGACCCGTGGTTTTGTAAAATTTGCCCGTCGGGGATTCTTGTCGGAGGCATACCACAAGTGTTAATTGACAAAGAATTAAGACCTCTTCTCGGCTGGTTATTCTATATGAAATATATGATTATTCTGTTGGTAATAATAGGGTCAATATTCATTAAAAGGGTGTTCTGCAGAACTATGTGTCCGCTTGGAGCGATGTGGGGATTGTTTAATAAAGTTAGTTTTATAAAGCTTGCAGTAGATAAAGACAAATGTATTCAATGCGGTATGTGTGAAAAAGTTTGTCCTACGGATGTTAAAATGTATGAAGCGGTGGATAACCCGGGAGTAGCCAATACGCCGGAATGCGTAAGATGTTTTAGCTGTAAATCTATATGCCCGATGAATGCGATAAAGGTTAACGCCACCGGCACTTGTACCCACACTGAAGACACCGTTTTGCCTCAGCAATCGCCAACTCCTGTGAACTAACTTGTTCGACTTCCTTGAAGTTTTTCCTGTCTTTGATTAGTGTTAAATCAATTCTCTTTTTCTCGCCGGGATTTTTTTGAGTCCATGCCGCATCAGATAAATTAGCCGGCGTGTAAGGTTCAACAAAACTCAGCATTTCTTCGAGTTTAGCTTTGAATCCACGCAAATATACGTCAATTTCTTTTGCGCCTCTTTTGCCCATTACGATAGCGTCTATGGCTATACGGGGTCCCGTAACAAAATCTCCGCCTGCAAATACATTAGGAAGGGGTGTCTTTGAGCTTACATTGTGAATATCTTTTGTCCTGTTGTTCGGGATTTGAATTTTATCCGCAAAGGAAGCTTCTCTTGTTTGTCCGATAGCGATAATTATGTTATCACAATCAATGGTCGTAGTGGTTTTTTCATCAAACACGGGTTTGAAATTACCTTTCTTATCAAAGACGGAAGTACATTTTTTAAACTCAACTCCTGTCACTTTCCCGTCTTTTTCTATTATTTTTTTAGGTCCCCAGCCGTTGTTAATTTTGATTCCTTCGTCCAGACTTTCTTCTACTTCCGGAGGGCAGGCGGGCATCTCTTTCCGTGATTCAAGGCAGACTAGATTGACTGTTCCCGCGTTTAATCTGAAGGCGGTTCTTGCCGCATCAATGGCGACATTTCCTCCTCCGATTACGAGAGTTTTTTTATTAGCAAAAGATTCGAATCCGTTGGGATTGTTTGGTTTTGTTGCCTTTAAGAAATCTATCCCGTAATAAACTCCGGACAAATTTTCTCCTTCTATGTTAAGTTTTTGGGCAATGCCCGTTCCCGTAGCTATAAATACGGCGTCGAAATCTTTTGTTATCGTGTCGAAAGAAACCTGACTGCCGTCAGGCAAGTCATCTTTCCCGACTTCTGTTCCCGATTTTATTGTAATACCGGAATCTTCAATTAGTTCTGTTTCCTGCAAAAGGACATCTTTTGGGAGTCTGTATTCGGGGATGGAAATTCTCAGCATCCCGCCCATTTCTTTTTCTTTTTCAAAAATCGTAACGGCGTATCCTTTTTTTCTTAGCTCGTAAGCGCAGGTAAGTCCTGCCGGTCCGCCGCCGATTACGGCAACTTTTTTGGATTGTAGATTTTGGTCTTTGACCTTTAAGATTGGAGTAATGCGAACGCCTGTGCTTGCATACTCGCTAATGGCTCTTTTAAGCCGTCTTATTGCGAGTGGGCTTTCAATGCCTTTTCGCGCGCATTTTGCTTCGCAGGGAGCCGGACATATCCTGCCGAGTGTCCCAACAAAAGGAGTCACATTGGCAATAACTTTATATGCATCGTCAAATTTATTGTTGGCTAAAAGCGAGACATATTCCGACACTCTAACATGTGCAGGGCAACCGTCTTCGCAAGGAGAAGAAAGATAAAAAGGACCTTTGTATGCGTCTATGATATTGGCAACCCAGATTATAAACCATGCGAATAAGATTCCGATGAACCATGGGTTGAAGCCTGTCCATATCATTTTTAAAAACCATATTGACAGGAAAAATAGCAGGAAGATAAAAATTCCTGCGCCCCATCTTTTTCTGTATAATTGACCTAATCCCGGAATAATAGAAAGTACGCCTGCGATTAATCTTTTTTTCATTTCCATACCCCCGCTATTTTTTTGCCACAAAATTTACATTTACCGTTAACCATTATATCGTTTTCCATTACATAATATCCTTTACGTTTTATTACTATCCTTCTACAACTCGGACAATAAGTATTTTCGGATGCATTCCCCGGTATGTTTCCTATGTATACATACTTCAATCCCGCTTTTTTGGCTATTTTGCATGCCCGTTCAAGTGTCGTTATGGGCGTGGGCGGCAAGTCTTTTAATTTATACATAGGCCAGAATCTTGAGAAATGTAAGGGGACGTCAGCTCCCAAACTGTCGCGTATCCATTCACACATTTTTCTTATACTTGCGGAATCGTCATTTTTTGTCGGAATGATAAGGTTTGTTATTTCAAGCCATACCCCTTCTTTTTTTAGTATTTTCAAACTTTGCAAAACAGGTGTCAGACTACCCAAACACATTTCCTGGTAATATTCTTCCGTGAATCCTTTTAAGTCTATGTTGGCGGCATCGAGATATTTACATAATGCTTTTAACGGTTCGGGATTGATATATCCCGATGAGTGCATTGTATTTTTAATTCCTGCTTTGTGAGCAAGTTGAACGATGTCAAACATATACTCGTAAAAGATGGTAGGTTCGGAATAAGTAAAAGCAAGAGAAAGACAACCGTTTTCTTTTGCGGATTTTACGATTTCGTCCGGCTGCATAGGAATATTAAGAGTATGTTCGGGCAGGGATTGAGAAATATCCCAGTTCTGGCAGAATTTACATTTCAAGTTACAACCGGCGGTTGCAATGGAGAAAGCCGTGCTTCCGGGAAGGAAATGGAACAATGGTTTTTTTTCTATGGGGTCTATATTTACTGCGCAGGGCACCCCATAAACCATAGTGAATAGTTTGCCGTCCTTGTTTTCCCTGACTCCGCAAACTCCTCTTTGAGCTGGATTAATTATGCAACGTCTCGGACAAAGGGTACATTGTGTTAATTTGTTTCCAAGCGCTTCCCAGTATTTTGCAGGGTAAGGGGTGATTTTAGATTCCTCGGCAAAGAGCAAAGAAATAGTAATTAAAGATAAGAGTACGAACAAAGTCTTATATGTTTTCATTTTAGTATTAGCATTAATGCGCAGAGAGCAAACAAAACAATAGCCGTCGCAAGTTTTACGGGAGCCAAGTTTTTATTCATTAAAGCGCCGAGTCTTTTGGAACTCATCCCCCAGTAAACGAATATAAATATAAAAACCAGAGGCGCAACAAAAAGTAAATTATATATTAAAAGATAAAAAATGGCTTTTACTTTTAATGCAGGTACGCCAATAATATAAGTTATGGTAGGAAGATATACCTGTCCCGTACAAATAGTTTCCAGAATTGATATGATGACTCCCACGACAAAAGCAGTTACGTATAAAACAGCAGGATGCCGTTCAATACTTAGTTTATCCCTGATCATAAAATGAATTGTTCTTTTTATGTAATCGGGTAATTGGAGTGCCATATCCGTTGCCCGACCTTTTCTGCACAACCAATAATCGTATAAGTTTATGCATCCTATTATGAAAGCAAATGCCGCGATGGCGTAATATATTATTTTTGACAAAAGGATAAAACCTTCCATATGTATTGCGAGTCTAAGTAATCCGATTCCTATAAGAAAATAAGTAATGAATACGGCTAAGGTAAAAGACAACCCGCACCATAGTATGTTTTTTCGTTTGTATTCTACGTAAGCCAGATAAGATATTAGGAATATAAGTGTAGCAAATGCGCAGGGATTTACGCTGTCAACGAGACCTGCGGCGACTATGGAAAGGAGAGAGAATTTCTTAAACCTTTCTATAATGCTTTGTTTTGCATCAACGGGTGTTTGTATCGAATCGGATGGTTCCGCAGGAGACTTCCACGATTTTTTTTGTTCGATAACTTCATTCAATTCCAATTCTTTTACGATTTCTATGAAGAAGGTATCGGCAAGAAATAAAGCAGGCGTAACCAGTATTAGTTTTTCCGGAACTTTATATTTTTTTGACAGCGTTTCATACAAAAGAATGCTTTGGGAGTCGGCAATATTAAATCTTTTTATTTCCAAATCTCTATATTTTTCGGATATTCTTTTTAACGTATGTTCCACTCTCGAACATTCCGAACAACCGGTTTTGTAGAAATAAACAACCACCGCTCCGCCTACGGCGGACAGGCGGTTGGGATGTTCCACTATAGATGTGTCTATGGTTGCTGCCGTTGCTTTGCCTGAATCGGATTTTGGTTCTTTTCTTGTGGGTACTGTTTTAGGTGGGGATGTTTGTGTATTGCCCGTCACTGCCGTTACGGGATGTTTCATAGGAGAGGTTGTATCTTGAATTGCGCTGTCCGCTCCAGAGCGAGATGTTCCATCCGGAGGAGAGTTTGTTATTAACGAATCCCAGTTCATTGCTTTTATTTCGTCTTTACCGCTGAGCATAAAATTTTTCGTCAGGGTGTTATTTAATTTTTCGTGGACAAACATACCGGGCCAGTCTTTTACGTATTCATTGTAATCTTTTTCTATCGTGTTAAGATAAGCCATTCCCGCGTCTGTATCTACGTTATAGGGGGTTACTTTTATATGATATTGCTCTTGTAGTTTGGGCAGGATATTCATCACTACCCACCGGCATTTTGGTCAGCCGGGGGAATGAAAAAAATCTATGCCGGTAATAGAGAGGAACAAAAAGTATAAGGGTAGTAACATAATAATTATCTGACTATAGGGTATGATTAATATCTTAAATGTCAAATAGTTTTTGAGTTTTTATCGTATGTTGTTTTAACTTAAAAAAAGCATGAATTATACAAATAATAGATTTTTTACCAAACCAATATTCCGTTTGATAAGCAAGAAACAATGGAAAACTACTAAGTTGAAGTCAAAGTGATTTCTACTATTGCCTGTTAGCTGTTTTTCTTAGCGTCTTGTCTTTACTTCATTAAAATCAATTTCCCTGTAACTTTTGAATTTCCGGCTTTCAGACGCACAAAATAAATACCGTTTGACAACTTATCCGTATCCAACTTTATATTATAAGTCCCTGCTTTTTGTTCCCCGTTAACGAGCGTTTTCACCTGTCTTCCACTCAAATCATAAAGTTCTACGGACACTTTATTATTCAATGGCATCTGGTAACTTATAATCGTTGACCTTACAAACGGGTTTGGATAAGCGTTTACATTTACGGACACGTTATAATCTGATGTACTCGTTTCCGAAACGCCTTGTGTTGAAACGGTTAAAATCACAGGTTCTTTATATGTGCCCTCATCGGGATCATTTGACGTAATTCTCAAAGTATCCAGGTAAGCGCCTTCTGCAAGCCCTGCCGGCTGCACGGTTATCGAAACGGAAGACGACTCCCCCGGGGCAAGAGTCATAGTTTTGGTTGATACTTCGAGAATCCATGATGCCGTATAAGTTATGTTTGACACTGAAAGGTTTGTCGGAGGTCCTCCCCTGTTGCATACCCAGATTGTCCCATTTTTACAAGGCGTAGTTGCATAACCGAAATGAGCTAAAGACGGGTCGCCATAAAGATTGAATGCCGTACAATTAACCCATTTATTCTGCGCTGCCCCCGTCCCTCCCATATAATTTTGACGGCTAAGGTCAAATGCAGGACCTACCTTCGAATGCGAAACTGTCGTGTCTTTTAGTAGTTTGTTGAAAAAGTAAGTTTCCATAACATTCGCCGGATTTGTATAAACAGACCTGCTTGCCGCGCATACGCTGACACACCCCTGGTTCAATAATGCGGCCCCCAGATTATTTGTTGTCTCAGGATGACCTAACAAACAGGACATAAGAAAGGCATCTGCAGGGTGATTATCATCCAACGCGGAAACATCGGAAGTCGTTAATATGTCAGGATATACAAATTCACTGCTACTCTCCGGTACACCATCCCCATCATCCGTTGCCCACACCATACGCCCACAATTTGTAGGCATGCCATGTGAGTTAAAAGCAAAAATTCCCATACCCTGCCAGCGGCTTTTTATATTTGCTTTTGTCAAACTGTCCGTGCACGAATAAGAGCTCTTTGTTCTTCCCTGTTTCTCATATAATAGTGTAGCAGTTGAACGAACAATAATGTTGCTACTCATTATGCTTTCAAGTATGGAAGCAGCATCAACAAGAGCACAACCACTATTATCCTGGTTAGCAAACTGTAACATCGCACCCGCACAAAGCGCTTTTGTCTTATATGCAGCATCGGTATTTCTCTCAAAGTTGATGATTTTTTGAGTTATATGTGCAATTTTTGTGGCATCGCTCCACGGGATTCTACCTAAAGATACTTCCGATACATAATCCGGCGAATCATTCCCTCCCGTGCCTCCGGAAGAACTCAAAATTTCTCCCCAGTAACTGTCCCCGTCTTTATTCCAGGAAGTATTATCCGCAGAACCAAGGTCAGAGTAATATAAATCCGTAGCAAGAGGATAATCAAGCGCATCTATTGCCCAGCTTGGCAAAGGAGTGTTACTCTGGATATAACAAATTCGCATCGGGATATTCGTGTTGTCCCCTACTATCAACACATACTTTATTCCCCACTGACTTACGGGATACTTATCTCTCAAAAAGTTTCTTATTTTTTGCTGTATATCCGTTCCGGTATAATTTGTATTTATCCATTCTTTCGTTACTATGTTAGTTTTAAAACCCAATCCTGCTTTCCATCCCGCAAGCGCTTCACAAGCCGATTGCATTGCAGCCGTAGTTATAATTACGTAATCATACGTCGGTGCTTTTGGTTCGCCCTTATAAGCATACCACTCTTTAGCCTGTTCAAAATTGTAAATAAGCTCGCTTGCTTCTTTTTCCGCAAGGTTGTCTGATGCCAACCTCTTATATTCCGCTTCTTTATCTGCATCAAATCGGTATTTCACTTTAACCTGCAAATGGGACAAATAACTTAATTGCCCGGTTACTGCATTATATTGGATAGGATAAACCGCTACCGTTACAAGGTTGTATTTTCTTAAATTCCCGGTAGATACTAATTCTCCTTTTACTGCAGGATATTGCGTGTTTGATGAATAAGCAATTTGTTTGTTAGTATTATATTCTTTATAACAAAGGGCGAGTTTACTCTTATTATCTCTCATGGGAAAAACAACTGGTGCCGGCGCAATATTATATTTACCCACAAGAGGAACGCTGTTTCCTATTACTTCTATCCCTTCAACCGTTCCTTGCGGTGGAATTGCAAGAATTATAGTCTTGAACGGCACTGTCGGTTTACCGGGCTCACCTGTTTTATCAAACCCTTTTATATCTATATTCTGGGCACCTGCGCTTACTTCTTTTATATCAAAAGCAGGAACATCTATGTCAACCGTTACTTCATTTGATGTCCACGAACAGCTCATATATTTATATTCAGGCATATGATAATAATACGATAACTTATCCGGAGTTACATCTATGTCGGGCGCTCCCCCGGCTCTCCAATAATAACTATGCGTATATTCATTATCCGCTTCTGAAGATTCCGTAACATTTCCCAATGGGTCAACAATGAGTTTCATCGTATTTGACCCGACAACCGAAACCGTGCTCTGCAAAAATTTCACCCTCAAAGTACTCCCGGCTGCAAGCGAAGGGAAGGTATACGATTTAATAACCGAATCCTCTCGCATTATCTTGACATCAAAGCTGGAAGTAACGTTCTGGTCACCATTATTGGTAACAGCCCAACTGTAATAATATGGAGTCCCCGTATATAACGTATCATCCAGAATCGTATCCTGAGTATTCGCACAAACTAATGGAGCGCTCCACCCGGTTAAAGTAACGGGAGCAAGATTAGGCAACGCAAAGATTTGCGTTGAAAAAAAAATTATACCACATATCAAAAATTTAACTCTATTCATAACCCCTCCTAAATATGGAACCTTATATATATTTATATAGTTATATATGATACTTTTAGATAATATTGTCAACTAACTTTTGTTATTTTTTTATCTGTTACAATGAGTTACTATGTGTTACTCCTTAATTACAATGAGTTACTATCTTTCTGTCCCTAACAAATATAAAAAAATATTGACAATACCCATTTTATGAAACATTTCTTTTAGCAAATGGACAAACTAATTGAATGGCTTTTAGAGGGCGACCCGTGGGTTGTTTACAGGACAAGAATTGATTTGCTGAACCTGCCCGAAACTAACCCCTATGTAGTAAAATCCAGGAACGAACTAATCAATCACCCAAAAATAAAAACAATTTGTGAAGAAGTGCAAAATTGGCCCGGCAAAGCATTGAGTAGCCATAAGAGCGCAAATCAAACCTATCATAAATTATCTTTTCTTGCCGATATCGGAATGAATAAGAATGATCCTCCAATCAAACAAGTAATACAAAAAATATTTAAACACCAGTCCAAAGAAGGTCCCTTTCAATTACCAATGAATATTCCTCAACACTTTGGAGGTTCCGGCACAGATGAATGGGCATGGGCGTTATGCGATGCCCCTGTAATACTTTATTCGCTAATAAAATTTGGACTTAGTGAGGATATAAAAATCAAAAATGTAGTGAAATATTTAACCAATCTTGTCAGTGATAACGGATGGCGCTGTATCGTATCAAAAGAACTTGGGAAATTCAGAGGTCCCGGTCGCAAAGATGACCCTTGTCCTTATGCTACTTTTGTTATGCTTAAAATGGTAGTGCTGTTTGATGAGTACAAAAATAGCAAAGGGACCTTAATTGGCGCAAATTGCTTATTGGATTTATGGGAAAACAGCAAAAAACTGCATCCTTATATGTTTTATATGGGAACTGATTTCAGAAAAATTAAAACACCTTATATCTGGTATGACTTGCTACACGCCCTTGACGTATTAACTCAAATAGACTCCATTAAAAAAGACAAAAGGCTTGTAGAAATGACAGAAGTTCTAAAATCAAAAGCCGATAAAGAAGGTAAATTCACTCCCGAATCCGAATATAAAGTTTGGAAAAACTGGGACTTTGGACAAAAGAAATATCCTTCCCGATGGGTTACCTTTCTATCCCTGCGAATATTAAAAAGATTTAAAACTTAACTGCCTTTCGATTTCTTAAATCACAAAAAAACGTCAAACTTAATCATTCTTCCTGTTTTTCATTTCTTCCCCATATAAAATATTTGACAATATTTATTTATTATGTTAACTTAGAGTTATGTCTAATTTTGCTTTTGTTTTCCCGGGGCAGGGGTCTCAATTTGTCGGTATGGGGAAAGATCTCTATGAGAAGTATGACGAAATAAAATCCTTATACGAGAAAGCAAATGAGATTCTCGGTATAGACATAAAAAAGATATCTTTTGAAGGTCCCGAGAACGAACTCAAAGAATCGAAAAATGCCCAGATAGCAATAGTTATCCACTCGGTAGCATCTTACAAACTTTTAATTCAAAAAGGGATAACTCCTTCTGTAACTGCGGGACATTCGCTCGGCGAATATGCTGCTCTTATTGCTGCAAATGCCATTGATTTTGACGATGCTCTCCAGCTTGTCAGATTCAGGGGGGAACTGATGTCAAGAGCAGGGGAAGCTAACCCGGGTACAATGGCTGCAGTTCTTGGAATGCCTGCCGATAAAATAGAGCAGATAATTTCTGAAATCGGGAGTCCCACACTTGTTGTTGCAAACTATAATTCACCGATGCAAACGGTAATTTCAGGCGACATAGAGGGAATAAAAAAAGCATCCGAATTATTAAAAACCTGTGGGGCAAAAAGAGTTATGCCTCTACAGGTAAGTGGTGGATTTCATTCTCCGTTAATGGAATCTGCTTTCAAAACATTTAAATTAGCGTTAGAAAAAATAGAGATCAAAAATCCATCCATTCCTGTTGTTCCGAATGTTACCGGCAAGCTTACATTATCGGCCGAAGAAATAAAAGAAAATTTGGGAAAACAAATTATATCTTCCGTGAGGTGGGTAGATACAGTAAAAAATATTGTTTCTGCCGGAACAACTTCATTCGTAGAATTAGGCCCGGGTAAAGTGTTAACAGGTTTAATCAAACAAATCTCCCCCGAAGCTGAACTTACGGGTTTAGAAAACTACTTATAATTTCGTGTCCACACTAAAAAAACTGTGAAACCAAAGATGGAACGTCCCGCGAAGGTGCGGATTGATTGGGGATTAAAGTTTTTTCATGACGTATTACAACTGGAAGCTTTACATTTTGGTTACTGGGAAGGTATTTCAAACAATAGTGACTCCGGACTAAATTTAGAAACTCTCAAGTTGGCGCAAAAAAATTATACTAAAAAACTAATCGAGGTCATTCCTAAAAATGTTAAGACATTGCTTGATGTAGGAGCGGGGACAGGCGAAGTTGCAAAAGAATTGCTTGCCAGAGGATATACAGTAGAAGCTGTGTCTCCGGATACTTACCAGTATGAAATTTGCAAATCCAAGTGTCCGCAGATGCCTTTTCATAGGACAAAATTTGAGAAGCTGGATATAAAAAAATCGTTTGATGCTATACTTATGTTAGAAAGTTGTCAGTACTTGAAATTAGACCCTGCATTCAAAAACTGCAAGAAACTATTAAAAGAAAATGGGCACATTCTTATTTCTGATTATTTTAGAAAAGTTAAAGAGAATTATTACAGGACAACGCACACATTGGAAGATTTCTATAATGCCGTGAAAAAAAATAATTTCGAAATTGTGTATGAGAAAGACATAACCGAAGGGGTTTTGCCAACATTAACACTTGGAAAACAATTTTATTTAAATTATGCAGTTCCTGTAACAAAAATAATTACCGGATATTTTTCGGACAAAATTCCGTTACTAACAAAAATTCTTAATTTTGTATTTTCTCCCCAGTTAAAAAAAATTAAATATTATGTTTACACGCATACTCCTGAAAAACTTGACGTTGACAAATTCAGAAAACATATTGAATATAAAATAATATTATTGAAGAATTCTATTCACTGAAAAACTAAATGAAAAGATCTCATTTTTTGATTATAATAATTTGTTGTCTGACAGGCTGGGGAGCTTATTATTTTGCCAAACTATGTTTTTCCAGGGCATATTATAACAGAGGAATTGCTCTTGCCAAAAATGAATTGTATGAAGAATCAATTAGTTTTTATGAAAAAGCAATTAAGTGGGAGCCACGTTATGTTGAGGCATGGTGTTCGAAAGCAATTGCGTTTTTTAGGCTTGGAAAGTATGATGAGGCGCTTAAGGCAGTTGAAAGAGCAACGGAGTTGGCACCGGATTACCCTTTCGTGTGGAACAGCAAAGCATGGTTGCTCGAGACACTTGGACGAAAAGAAGAAGCAAAAGAAGCGTACAAAAGAATGGCTGCTTGTAAAAAATCAAGAGCAGCAAAAAATAAAATTAAATTGTAGAAGGGCATCCCTGCTAACTTCGGGAGAAATAATATGTGCTCTTCTTTGTAATAGGGGGATAAAATGAAAACAGCAATCGTTACCGGTGGCGCAAAAGGTATTGGCCTGGCAATTGCCAAAAAACTTATTGCCGATGGGAATAAAGTTATAATTGTTGATGTCGTTCAGGAAGGAGAAACAATCGCATCTCAAATAGGTGCAGAATTCAAAAAAATTGATATAAGTAATCATACCGAAGTAACGACTATTGTAAAACCTCTTGACATAGATATTTTAATAAATAATGCAGGGATAAGCATAGACAATCTTCTCATACGGATGAAAGAATCGGATTGGGATAAAGTCATATCCGTAAACCTTAAAGGCGTATTTAACTGTACCTACGCGGTTCTCCCCTCAATGATAAAAAAACGCTGGGGCAGAATCGTAAATATGTCTTCCGTTATAGGCATAATGGGAAACAAAGGTCAAACAAGCTATGCCGCATCAAAAGCCGGAATAATAGGCTTCACAAAATCCGTTGCAAAAGAAGTCGCCTCAAGAAACATAACCTGTAATGCAATTGCGCCGGGGTTTATCTCAACCGAGATGACGGATAAACTCTCGCAGGAAGTAAAAGACGCGTACCTAAAAATCATCCCTCTCGCAAGACCCGGCACGCCCGAAGAAATCGCCGAACTCACAAGCTTTCTGATTTCTGATAACGCAAGTTATATCACGGGACAGGTTATAAATATTGACGGCGGAATGGTTATGTAGTTTTTTTCTTAAAACGCTATTCCATTTTTTTATTTAATCCCGCCCAAGGGACAAAAAAACTTGACAATACAACCTTGCCGAAATATTATTTCTAAGCTGGAAGTCAAAGATGAACATATTAATTCTATTAAGTCTTTTGTCTAATTTATTCGAACAAACGGACTGGATGGGGGGGAAAGGTCTGGAAGGTCCTGTAAATACGTGGGGAACAAGATACTACACGGATAACGACAGTATAACCGTTGCAAGCGAAGGACAAATCTCGCTTATAGCGACGGGCTGGAATTACACGAACTGGACTAAACATACCGTAGAAGCAAATCCCGGAATAGAGCCTCATGCACAGGGATTGCTCCCTGCCGACATAAATAATGACGGCAAAAAAGACCTTATGGCTCATACTAACAATCAGGTTGTCTGGTACGAGAATACGGGAAATTGGGACGTATGGACCAAACATATAGTGGGTAATGCCAGTAGTGCGGTTTCTCATACTCCCTGCACGTGGCCCGCAGATATCAACAAAGACAAACAAATCGATATAGTCGTTGCCTCCGACATAGGACTCGGCTGGTTCCAGAATCTTGGAAATGGCGCATCGTGGAGCTCTTTTAAACCGGCAAACGATACGACTTCTTATCACAGGTGTTTTACTACTGACTGGGATCTGGATGGAGACATTGATATAATAGGAGCGCGTAATAATAGCGGAATTTTGACCGGTCGCATATGTTTCTACTTTAATAACGGTTCTAATAATTTTTCATATAATTTCGGAATAGGTTTCGGAACCGCTTTGGAAGCATGGCGGGTTTATCCTGCCGATTTCAATAATGACGGATACCCGGATATTTCTTCCGTATATAACTATACTTATGTTTTCCTAAATGACCCGGTAACACATAAAATCAGTGGCAGTAGTTATTATTTTCAGCAGGGAACTTCCCAGCCTGATTTTGATGGAGCATGGGCTGTAGACATAAATATGGATGGCTATAAAGACCTCGTAACCGCGGCGTATTTTGAATCAATGGGTGGACCTACGAATGGTTTTTGGGCGCATATAAACGACGGAACAGGACTTAATTTTACCCGTCAACTCCTTGTCACGGACCCGCCGGGCGAATATACCGACGGCGCTATGGCAAGAGATATTGATATGGACGGGAAACCGGATATCGCAGGAACTCTATCAAAAGTAGGCTGGTTTCGTCAAACAGGAAATTTAACTTTTACGTTGTACCCTATAGATGTTCTTCCAACGGATTCTATTTCTCACTGGATTTATGTAGAAGATATAGATAATAAATGCACGCCCGATATGGAACTTCTTGTAACTCGCTGGGGAGCGCATTTAGTCTATGAAAACAATATGCTCAACGGTTTTGCCCCAAGAGGCGAACTGGTTTCTTCCATACTGCAGTTAAACGCACAAACAAGACGTCTTCAGTGGTTTGGCTGGGAAGCCTGTATTCCCGGGGATTCAACCCTTGCTTTTTACTGGAGAACGGATACTACGGTTAGCGCGTTACAGGCAAAACCCTGGACAACAAAATATTACCCGGCAAAAGAAATAGACAGCGTACCCTTTTCCGGGATGCTGCCCTGTTATAAATACTTCCAGTATAAAGTTGAGTTCCGTCCAAATGCCTCCCCGCTTGATGTTCCGGTCCTTTATAGAGTCTGGCTAAGGGATACGGTTTGCACTCCTTCGGCAGCAGAAGAAAAACCGCTCTCGGGAGAATCTGTTTCATTAAAAGTTTCGGGAGACAGGATTTTGTTAAACATCACCTGTGACATAAAAGATGCAAAACTCTCTATCTATAATACTGCGGGCAACCTTGTTAAAACAATTTACAAGGGAGCTCTTTCTGCAAATAAATATACTTTTGTTTCAGAAATCCGGGCAAAAGGAGTTTACCTCGTAGTTCTGAAAACACCTCTCGGCAACAAAACAGTAAAACTCATTAAGTTGAAATAATTTCTTTCCGTTGTCTGTTCTATTTTAATCCTCTAATTTTCTTTTCTCTGTTTTTATTCGTTTTTCTGCCTTTCGTGGTTGATCTTTCTTTTTTCTGCGATAATCTTTATATGTGTCCTAATCTTTTTTATATGTTTGTTCTATGTCTAAGCGTTTCTTTCTCTATTTTTTATCCTGCAAATCTGCGTTTATCCCTGCCCGCCGTTTTGTTTGGAGGGTGCGTCCTGATTCTTTCTGTTCTCTTCTCCCATAAATATTTATTGACGAAACAGCCTCCACGAATATATTACACTTCATATGAACAAACCTATCGGAATATTCGATTCTGGAATCGGCGGGCTTACCGTAGTAAAATCCGTTCTAAAAACACTACCCGAAGAACAGATTGTTTATTTCGGCGATACCGCCAGAGTTCCTTACGGAAATAAATCTACGCTTACCATTAGAAAATTCTCCTACCAGATAGCCCAATTTCTTGTCTCCCATGATGTTAAATTTATAGTTGTTGCCTGTAATACCGTATCCGCTACTTCCTTGGATTGGCTTACTTCTCACTATTTATTACCGATAATCGGAGTTATAGAACCTGCAGTAGAAGATGCAATAAAGGCTACAAAAAGCAATAAAATAGGAGTTATCGGGACAAGAGCAACCATAGAAAGCAACGCTTATCAAAACAGTATATTGCATAAAAAACCGAACGCCAAAGTTTATTCTTATCCCTGTCCGTTATTAGTTCCGCTTGCAGAAGAAGGCTGGTTAGATTCGCCTGCAACTAAGATAATTTTGAATGATTACCTTTTCCCGCTTAAGAAAAAAGGTATAGACACCCTCATACTCGGATGCACACATTATCCGTTATTGGAAAACACCATTCAGGAAGTTATGGGGAAAAATGTGACATTAATAAATTCTGCGGATTCCGTAGCAAAGAAAGTGAAAACTATTTTACACAAAAGCAAAAAAACTGCCGATGCAAAAATAAAAGCCCCTAACAAATTTTACTTCTCCGATATCCCCCGCCAATTCAGCACATTAACAAAAAACTTCCTCGGCGTAAAAATAAAATATATAAAAACTACGCTGTAATACTATTTATTTTGTAGATATTATCTATCTAAAGAAAAAGCCCTTTCCGGTAATGAAAAGGGCTTTTTCTTTTTGTCTTATTATTCCGTAATTTACTTATCCTGCACGTCTATCAGCTCTACTTCAAAAATCAATGTTGCATTTGGTGGAATGACTCCGCCTGCGCCTCTTTCTCCGTAACCAAGTTGAGACGGGATAATGAGTTTGCGTTTACCGGTTACTTTCATTCCTGCAACTCCTTCATCCCAGCCTTTAATAACCTGCTGCGCTCCAAGGTCAAAACCGAATGGCTGTCCTCTGTCTACGGAACTATCAAATTTTGTGCCGTCCTCAAGCCAACCCGTATAATGAACAAAAACTTTTTTACCGGATTCAGCTACTTTCCCTGTTCCCACTTTTAAATCCACATATTTCAAACCTGACGGGGTAGTAACAACTGCCGGCTCTCCCGATTTTTTAGGTTTCTCCGGACTACATCCCGAAAACGCACAAAGAAAAGATACTGCGCCAACCAAAACAAAACTTAAATCTTTTATACACATTTTTGCCTCCTAGTTTTGCAGTTAAATAGATTTTTAACAAAAAGTCAAACTTTTTCTATTATTGAAAATAAAATAACTAAAAAGTTGACAAAAAAGAGTTATATTGTTACATTAACGCTATATTAAGATATATGAAAAAGGCTATTCGTCTACAATATAAACGGGGGCGGATAGCTCAGCTGGTTAGAGCGTCGGTCTCACATACCGGAGGTCATGGGTTCAAATCCCTTTCCGCCCAGATTAAATAAGTGAAAACAGACTTAAAGGCTTTATGCGGATTGCAGCATATTGACACGGAGATTATCACACGGGAAACAAGAATAAAAGATATCCCTCTTGAAATAGAAAAATTAAGCAAAGACTTGCTCGCAAAAGAAGAAGATTTCAAAAAAAAGGAAGCAGATCTTCAGAAGTTTACTACTAAAACAAGACAATTAGAACAATCAATTGAGGACGCCAAAGATAAGATAACAAAATATAAATCACAGTTACTGCAAATAAAAACCAACAAGGAATACCAGGCTATATTGCAGGAAATAAGCACCGAACAGGCAAAAATATCCGCTTACGAAGAAGAAATACTTGAGACGCTGGCTCAAAGCGAAACTCTGACAAAAGAATTTCAGACCCTTCGTAATCAGATGGAAAACAACAAAAAAGACACGCAACTTTCTCAACAGGAATTAAACAAGGAGCTTGAAAAGGTAAAACAAGAATTGTCAGTCAAAATAAAAGAACGGGATGAACTCACAAAATCAATTTCAAAATCTTTATTTATTAAATATGAACATATAAAACAGGGCAGACACGGTATAGGTATAGCAGAAATATCAGGTTTTACCTGCAAAGGTTGCAATGCCCTTCTCCCGCCTCAAGTAATTGCCGAAGTTCAAAAGGGCGAAAAAATCTGGCTTTGTGAATCCTGTGGTAGAATCCTTATATGGCATGATGAGTAAAACAGATGCTTTGTGTTCTCTTTCTTTTTGTTTCAACGCCTGACCTTAGCATTGTAGGCGATTATTTTTTCAACCTCTCTAAATACGAAAAATCCCTTAAAATATATACATTAGCTTCCAAAGAAAATCCCTCTTCTATGCTTGACAAAAAACTTCTTTTGTGTGAGAATCGGTTAACTATGAAACGGGACAATGAAAAATACATATCCGCGTTTAACGCCCTTAAAAAAGGCGACACACTACTCGCTAAAAAGTTTTTTTCTCAAATCAATGACTTGTATTCACTCGGCATTATTAATTATAAACAAAACTTAATTGATGATGCTTATAATTGCTTTTACCAGATAAATAATTTATACGGCAAAGGACTATGTAAATATAAAACCGGCGATTATAACTCCGCGATAACTTATTTATCTCAAGCCCAAAACTCCACCGATGCCGATTTGTTTATTGCAGAAGCTTATTACAAACTCAACGAATTTAAAAACGCAGAAAAACATTACTCGGAAGCACTAAAAACTCCTTCTTTAAAACATGACGCCTTATACGGACTTGCCTGGTCTCATTATAAATTGAATCGTTTCTCCGAATCGGCAAATGAATTTGCTCAATTCTCCGCTGATTATCCAAATGATAAACTATGCGCCAAAGCTTTATACTATTCCGCTATGTCTTTTTATTATAACAATAATATTTCAAAAAGTTTAGAATACCTTTCAAAAGTGAGAAATAATTATCCCGATTTTGAACTTATGGAATCGGTTTATTACTGGCTTGGCAAACTATATTACAGCCAGTCAAATTTTCAAGCCTCTCTGGATGAACTAAAACTTTTAATATCTAAATTTCCGGAATCTAAATCTGTTCCGGAATCTTATTTGTTATGCGGAGACTGTTATTACAATATACCAAGTTACGACTCTGCAATATGTTATTACAACAAAATAACAGGTCCCGAATGGCACCTCGACGAGGCAAGATTTAGAATAGAAAAATGTTATTTCAAACTCGGAAAATATTATTCATACGTGGACTTTTTGTCTAACTTTATACGCAAATATCCCGACTCCCCGCGTTCTCCTTCATTGGCAATTGAAATCGCCCGCTACTGGGTAAAAAAAGAAAGATTCTCCGACGCCGTTGCCGCTTACAATAAAATGATTCAACAATTTAGCTGGTCAAACATTATTAAAGATGCCAAATATGAATTGGCTCAATGTTATTTGCAGGTTGGCAAATCGGACGAGGCAATAAACATTTACCAGGAATTGTTACAAACAAGCTTATGCCAAAAGGTTCAACTTAAGATTGCAAATACTTATTTTGAGATAGAAAATTATAATCAGGCTCTTAACGAATACAATACCATAATCGAGAAATATCCAAAATCTTCCGAAGCAAAAGAAGCTAAATTTAAGGTAGGCGTTACTTATGAATTATTACAAAAACCAACCGAAGCAAGAAAATTTTTCCAAAAGTTTATAAACGAATACCCCGAAGATACGAAATTATGGGATATCAAACTGCGAATTGCAAAAACCTACTGGAATGAAGGTTTTATAGACCAATACAGAAAATCTTTACTTGATGTCGACGCGCACGGTTCTCTGGAAACTAGCAGGGAGGCAGGTTTCTTGCTGGGCAACTTGTATTTTAATGAGTCCGATTATAAAAACGCTAAAATCTTCTATATTAAAGCCTCTGACAAGTACGAAGATATCGATTCTAAGGCTCGTGCCTTACTTGGAGCAGCAAAATGCACAGAATTGTTGACAAAAACAGAAGAAGCTATAAAGTTATACGAAAGTGTTATTTTATTGTCGCCAAACCCTTTATTAGAAAGGGAAGCAAATGAAAAACTTAAAAATTTAAGAAGAGAGGATACTAAAAATGAGCAACATACTACCAACCCCGATTGAAGAAGAAGTAAAAAATTCTTATCTTGCGTATTCGATGAGTGTAATTGTGAGTAGAGCATTGCCGGACGTAAGGGACGGCTTAAAACCCGTTCATCGCAGAATTTTATACGCTATGTATAAACTCGGGCTCGTTCATAATCACGGGTACAGAAAATGCGCAACGGTCGTAGGAGAAGTTCTCGGTAAATACCATCCGCACGGGGATAATGCCGTATACGACACTTTAGTCCGTATGGTGCAGACTTTCTCTATGCGGTGTCCGCTTGTTGACGGGCAGGGAAATTTTGGAAGCATTGACGGGGATAACGCCGCAGCCTATAGATACACCGAAGCAAGAATGACTCAAATCGCAGAACTTATGTTGCAGGACATCGAAAAAGAAACCGTTTTATTTAAACCGAATTTTGATAATAGACTTGAAGAACCCGACGTCCTGCCATCCGTATTCCCGAATCTACTCGTTAACGGGACTTCCGGAATCGCAGTTGGTATGGCCACAAACCTGCCTCCTCATAATCTCGGAGAAGTCGTAGATGCTATGACCGCACTTATTGATGATCCCGATATTGAAGATTTCTTCCCGTATATAAAGGGGCCTGATTTTCCAACAGGAGCTTTAATCGTAGGCGAAGAAGGGATACGTTCTGCTTACTCAACAGGCAGAGGGAAAATTACACTTAAAGCCGTTGCAGAAATAGAAGAAAATCATAGAACAGCCATAATTATAAAAGAACTGCCTTATCAGGTTAACAAGGCAGACCTCATCAAAAACATCGCCGACCTTGTAAGAAATAAAAAAATAGAAGGCATATCAAACATAAGGGACGAATCCGACCGCGATGGAATAAGAGTAGTCATTGAAATTAAAAACAATGCTCCCGTACAAATAATACTTAACAAACTATTCAAGCACACCGCCATGCAGACAACTTTTGGCGTGATAATGATAGTACTTCAGGACGGCGTTCCCAAGCTTATGACTCTCAAGGAAATGCTCAACGCTTTTCTTGAACACCGTTATGTTGTCGTAAAAAGAAGAACGGAATTCGACCTTAAAGAAAACGAAAAAAGAGCGCATATACTTGAAGGTTTAAAAATAGCAGTCGAAAATATTGATGCAGTCGTCAAAATCATACGCACGTCAAAAACCACTGAAGACGCAAAAAGAGACCTCATTGCCAAATTCATTTTGAGCGAACCACAGGTAAGCGCGATACTGGATATGAGACTTGCAAGACTCGTTGGACTTGAAACCCAGAAACTGGAAAACGAATACAAAGAAACTATAAAAATAATCAAAGGACTGAGACAAATTCTCTCTTCCAAGAAAACCATAATGGAAGTAATTAAGACGGAATTAGCAAATCTGAAAGAAAAATTTGCCGATAAAAGAAGAACCAGAATACTTAAAAAAGAACTCAAGGAACTTGATATGACCGACCTTATCGCAAACGAACCCGAAATAATCACGTTAACCGCGAAAGGCCATATCAAACGCTCCAAACCAAGCGCTTACAGGAAACAGTTCAGGGGCGGAAAAGGATTGATTGCCGCTACACTTGCGCCGGAAGATAAGATAATACAAAGCTTTGAAGCCGACACGCATTCCGATATATTCTTCTTAACAAATCTCGGTAGGTGCTACAAAGCCAAAGTATACGAACTTCCCGAATTTGAACGTGCCGCAAGGGGCAGATCCATCGTTAATATCTTACCGTTGAAAGAAAAAGAATACATAAAAGCTGCGCTTCCTATGAAAGATTCAAAGAAAGATGATGCGCTAATTATAGTTACGATAAAAGGATTGATAAAGAAAACCGTTATGTCCGCTTATGACAACTTACGAAAAACCGGTATTATCGCAATATCTCTCAGAGATGGCGATGATATTGCTTTCGCGGATATAGTTAAACCAAAGAATTGTATTCTTATGGTCACGGAAAAAGGCAAAGTAATCAGGTTTGACGAATCCAAAGTCCGTGCCTGCGGTCGTACGGCGCAGGGCGTCAGAGGAATAAAACTTAAAGGAAATGACAAAGTCATATACGTAACTCCTGCTGCAGATACAAAACAAAGCTTGCTTATCGTAACGAAAAAAGGGTATGCAAAGAGGGTCGTTATAGACAAGATTAGAATTACCAACAGAGGCGGAAGCGGAGTTATCGGAAACAAAGAAGAATTGGCAATGTGCGAACTCGTGAAAGTTGATGAATCCGAAATACTCATTACCACTTCAAACGGTAAAACACTGAGAACTCCGGTAAGAAATGTAAGAAAAATGGGCAGGTCGGCACGCGGAGTCAGAGTCATAAACCTGGAGAAAAGCGATATGGTCGCAGACGTTCAGGTTATTACTGAAGATGTTATCCCGCCCGAAGATAAAACCAAACCGGCGGAACCACCAAAAGAAAAAGCCAAATAGATTTTCTATTAAAAGAAAGGGCGGATTAAAATCCGACCTTTCTTTTATTGTAGGGAACAGGCAAGGATTGTTCTGTCTTTTGTGGGAAAGGTCTCCTGACCTTGACATATGTAACATAAATCGGAGTTTACCCCGTTCTGACAAGAGCTTCTGCTTTAAAATGTCTTTAATGCGACCATTCGGGATAGAAGTTTTTCCCGTCATTGGTTATCTGTTTTAAATCCTCGCCATTACTTTTGATGGTATAAATATTCCACTCAGTATTAGGCCACTCCCGGGCAGAAAAGGCTATATGTTTCCCATCGGAAGACCAACTTAAATGATTTATTTCTTTCCCCTTATCATTCAGAATTTGTTTTCTTGTCTTTTGCTGAATATCAATTATCCATATTCCCCCGGGCGCACAAGCAATTTTTGTCCCATCCTGATTCCATGTTGGGGTCATAAACATTTCTTTCAAAGTATAAATTATTTTTCCCTCCATATCCATTATTTCTATCCCATGCGGTCCCCCTGTCACCATTTCAAACAATATTTTTGCCCCGTCAGGAGAAAAGACTGGTCCGCAAGCACCTTCTATATTAAATTTTTGTATTTCGTCGGTTATAAATGTTTTTCTTGCCTCTACAATTGACTTTTTCGCATGGAGCACATTAGACATAATTACAACATCAACTATAGGAGTACAGGCATTAATATTTGTAGCCATGCTGTCGTAATTAAAGACTATTTTATCTTCTTTGGGTGACCATGAAGGACGGCTTGAGCCATAATTATTTGTAATGTTTTGTATTTCACTGCCATCAGTATTCATAATCCATAAATCGGAAAGAGGTTGCCATCCTCCACCTCCATCGGGATATCGTATTGATAACCACCCTTCTCTTGCAAATACTATCTTTTTATTATCCGGTGACCAGGAAAGTGGGCCAACAATGTTTGCTTTTTCCTCTCCTCGTCCTTTTTCAACAAATGTTATTTGCTTTTTCTGGGAACCATTGGAATGCATTAACCAAATATTTCCGTTATTTACGTAAGCAATAAGTTTTTCACACCTTACTCCTATCGGAAAGAATAAAAAGATACTAAAAATCCAAAAATTCATTTTTGTTGTCATAAAATAATGATATAATTGTTACCTTCCCCCCTCACTTCTCAAACTCAAACTTCCTCACAACTACCTCCGTCTCCAAACTATCCGACGGCGCCTTCCCGTTAACCAACCACAAATTAATTTTTACTCGCTCATCCCCCGGTAACGGAATTCCATCTCTCGTATAATTCCACACTTTTATAGTATTCGTGCTGTCAGGTATAACATACTTCTCCCCGCATATACTCTGGAAATATATAATACCCTTTTGCCAGTTAAAACTATGAACGGAATAGTTGTCCTTTAATTTCATATTGAACCTGTACACGTTTCCCAAAACATTCCACGGCTGGACCACAAACTGCCCGTTATATCCACCCGAACCTCCCCACCTCGACAACTCTATATCGATTTCACGATGTTTATATTCCACGCTGTCGCTATACGTTGACATTCCCAAAAACACGTTTTTATCCAAACTATCTACCCTGCTCGCAAGGTATAAAATGTATCTCCCGTACCCAAAACTTTTTTCGGAATTTATTTCCACGCAATTCCATTTGTCTTCCCTGCGCGTAATCTTCAAATGCAAATACCCGTCCTTATCAACCCATACATTTTTTTTAGACTTCGAAAAATAATTTGGTCCCGGGGATACTAAACTATCAGAAGTTTTTATTATCCAAGTGTATCCCGAAAAAACTAAAGTATCATTTCCCGGAAGGCTCAACTTACTGCTGTCCGCTATATTAGAAACGCTCAGCAATAAAAACAAACCAATCACTTGCATAATCTTTTTTCTTTTGTTTCTATAATTTCAAGTCTTTCCTGGGATCTGCGGTAATCTTTATCTGTTAATCTAAATTATTTCTGTTTTTTTATTTCTTTAATTTCTTTGTTTTTCTTTTTCCTGAGAAATCTGCGTTCATCTGTGTCCAAAACTCTGGTTTCTTTCCGTTCTTTGCGAACTCTGCGTTCCCTGCCTGCCATTCTGTTTGGCATGGTCTGCGGTGAAAACTTCTGTTCCTACTTATGACTCTTCGAAAGTGTTTTCGACTCGATTTTACGCAGGAGAGTTTTGATTTTTTTGCTCAATGCCTGTTTCAACGCTTCCTGTGAACTCCATTCGATAATCGCAACCCCTTTAAAATCAAGGCAATGCGTTGTTCCCTTGCGTGCGGTAAAAATTATCTCCTTGCCAATCGCATACGCAAACCCGATTAAATAATAAAAATAGTTTTTACTTTCCGTTAAGTCCACGATTATAATGTTACTTTTTGTCATCTCTTCCAGCGCGACATTGTTGACTGTATCTTTTTCTACAATCTCATCCATCCTGACGGGCCTGTACTCAAACTCCCGTATAACCGGCAAAATACTATTGTCATAAGCAGAATTTAACAACTTCGACTTGAAATCCATTATTACGAACACCTGCTTTTTATCCGGCATAAATGAAAGCTGGAGCAAGGATTTTGAATCCGCCACAGACTTATTTAACAGTGCCGCTTCTATTACTTCCTGCGTGCATTCCTTGTTACGGAACCTGCGGGACAACAACCTGTCGCCTGTTTTCCTGCCGTATAAAGGTTTAATTGTTTTAAATACTTTAAGATACGACACGGCTCCAAAATTCGCTATCGCTTTATTCTCACCATAAGGAGCCACCAGAACGACCTGTTTGTTTATGTACGGGATGATTAATTCCTGCAAAAGTTCTTCATACCCGAAATTTGCCCACCAGTGAAAAGCCGTCTCGCCTGTCCACAAAACCGTGTGATAATACGTCCCACCTTCTTCTGGACTGCCGTTCAAAATTTGTATAATTTGATTTATTCCGTCTACAAAAAACTTTTTCAAACTACCTCCTCACTTCTTCTTTAAACTTACCCTGCCCTTTAGACCTGTCCGCCTCAGTAGGAGCGGGGGTGACGACTAACTCAACGCCCTCTTGGGCTTTAGCCCGAAACAAAACCACAGAGAACTTCTCATAAGTGCTTATTGCACTCAAGATAATTTATTAACCCGCTTTTGTCAAATTTTTTTAGAGTTAAGATGATTTTATTTTTATGTTTGACAAATAGCGTTCTTAATTACATATATAATTATAATTATTATTTAAACCAAAAGGGAGGCACTATGCCACTTTTAATCTTTATGTTTGCCGTACTTACTTTGAAGGAAAACACGGAAACGGGTCTGCCCATCCAAAAACTCCAGGTAATTGGTGATGTTACCAAAGAAGTTATTATGGGCAATATCCCGCGTCCAACAAAAAATAAAATCTTTTCCCAAAATAAAAAAACAGATGCGAACTGGGTACTTACTGATACCTGTTCTTTTTACGGGAGGATAAAAAATAAGGGAGAATATGTTGCATTAATTGATAATAACGGAATTCATCCCATTCTTTCCGATACTCTTACTACTATAGCAAAACAGGCAGTAGAAGCGTCCCCGGAATGGATAAGAATACCTCTATGGGATAACTTTTCTCTTATGGGCGCTACGGGACAGAATGTCTTTGGAGCACTTGTTTTATCCGCTCCTTCTCTTTACAGGGATGAACTTGCTTTTGTAATAGCGCGAACTGACCCGGTTATTATTGAACACTATAACTCTAATCCCCAAATATTTCTGGATAACGTAAGTCTTATATACAAAAATGACAGCGTTCTTGATTATGTTCGCCTTGTCGAATACTCTGGCTATACTACCGCAAAATATAAAATAGCGGATAAAGGTGACGACACTACGGAAATTGAAATTCCAAAAGAGGAATATTACTGGAATGTCGTTCACCCAATCATTACAAATGAAGCCCTGTTCTATGTAAACCCTAAAACAGGAAAAGAAGCCGCTCCACCGACCGGAAAATTCTGGAGAGATTATTTGTTCAATTACCCCGACACCTGCCCCGCAACGGTAGTCAGCGTCTACCCAGATCAAAACGATACCATATTAGCAGGTTTTGTCTCCCCCATACTAAAAGACCTTCTTGCCGGAGAAAAACTTTTATACAACGGCAGAAAGGATAACCCGGGCGATAATGGCGCCATTGGAATCGTAAATAATTGGATCAGGGACGTTCTCGTTTTTAACTCCGGAACGGAAAGACCGCGCCAACCTGTAAGAATATTCCATATACATATCGGTAGATGCGGCGAACATGCCGCAATAACCGCCGCCACATCAAGAGCTGCACTGATACCTACCAACGACCCTTACGACGTTTGCAGGGACCATACCTGGAACGAATGGTACGACACGGATCACCGGGGGTGGGAACCAATCAATAATTACATTAACTCCACTTCCCACTACGAAGACGATGGATGGCAGTTCAATAACGTTTTCTGCTGGAGAGGCGATGGTTATAATTATGACGTAACGCATAGATACACACCTTATTGCACGCTTACGGTTATTGTGAATGATGTAAATAGTGTCCCGGTTGATGGCGCGCAGGTCAGACTGGGATGTGTTTATTATGATGATCCTATGGATTCTTTCCCGGATTTTGGAAATAAAAGATATACGGATTCTGACGGCAGAGTGGACTTTCTGGTTGGCGATACAAGAGACTACTTTATAAACCTGAAAGCAGGAACCCGCGGTTTTTATCCCTCGGGAGACCAATTGTATAAAATAGTAACCGGCTCCGTTGCCGGACAACATTATACATGGTCTCATAACCTGTCCGGAAAACAACCTGTTCTTTCCGTCACTCAAGACACTTTATCGGATATGTCGGAGTTCTATAAAATAGAAGCCAATTTTGGCGTTCAAAAAGAAATCGTCCGCGGACAAGCTCTGTACCCGTCACCCGAACTCTCCATTATACAAAGATATGGCGAATACTTTGATGATGCAAAAAATATAGAATTTTTCATCTGCGATTCTTCCAACTTTGTACTATATAAAGCAGGTTCGGCTTTCCAGGCTTTTGAAATCGGACATAATGTAGACTCCGGCTCCGTTATTTTTACCTGTCCAAAAGGAAAATGGTATGTAGTATTCTCCGCCAAAGATTTAGTTGAAGATGAAGAAGTCGTAAACCTTAACGTAAAACTTTCTGTTAATACGACAGGAGTTGAGGGCTCGCCCAAAAACAAGTTCTATTTCAACGTCTTGCCGAGTCCTTTCAAAACGTCTTCTTCCATTGACTTTATGCTGCCATCAGCGGAAAAAGTAACTCTTGCGCTGTATGACTTAAGCGGCAGATGCGTGAAGAAATTCATAAATAACGAAATTCGAACAGGTAGGCAACAAATAGAACTAAAAGATAGAAATATAAAGAACGGTATATACTTTATACGCTTTACCACGGATACCAGAACTATAACAAAGAAAATAGTTAAGATCTAGGCAGCCCTTGAAGCTTTAGCAATTACTTACAAGCTCTTACGTTAGTTAGAGCTTGTTGTCCGGAATTTTTTACCGGAGGGATGCCTATCTGGAGCAAAGCGACAACCCGCCTTGGCGGTGGTGAAGCGAAGCGAAAGATAATGGCTCTGGGTTAGGTTTTTCTCTATTGACTTATATGTCTAATTAAAAAAAATGAAACGTTTAAGTTGGCAGGTTCGTGCAGCAATAATCTTAATCATATTATCCGTATTGCTGTATATGATTTTCTTCGCCGTTTTCAAAGATGCCAATCTGATGTTTATGTATTTACTTGCAGGACTTGCCTTTTTGCCTATTGAAATTCTACTTGTTACTTTCATCCTCAATAAATTATTAACGGAAAGAGAAAAACGCATCCTTCTGGAAAAAATGAATATGGTTATAGGCGTTTTTTTCAGCGAAATCGGAACAAAACTTATAATTTATTTCTCGGATTTTGACCCCGAACTTGATAAAATAAAAAAAGACTTAATCGTAACCGATAGCTGGTCCGAAAAGAAATTCAACGATGTCAGCCTCAAACTTAAAAGTTACGATTATGTTATTGAAAGCAAAAAGATTGACCTGAAAAAGTTAAAAACATTCCTGAAAGAAAAAAGAAATTTTTCAATCCGTTTATTGGAGAATCCCAATTTACTCGAACACGAATCTTTCACCGAACTCCTCAGGGCGTTGTTTCATCTTACTGAAGAACTCGAAAGCAGGGACTCAATGGAAAACCTCCCGGAAAATGATTACAAACATCTAAACGGGGATATAAAAAGAGTATATGTTTTGCTGGTTCACCAGTGGCTGGACTATATGAAATACTTAAAAAACAACTATCCTTATCTGTTCTCGCTCGCTATGAGGACAAACCCCTTCGATAAAACCGCCTCCCCCTACATAAAATAACCCCGTTATATCTTCTGTCTTTTTACGCGCATCCCTTGTTCTACCAACCGCATACAGGTCATCTGGTTTAGGACTCCATTGACCTCCATAAGACAGCTGGAACATTTACCGATTGCGCAAAAGAACCCCCGCGGCCTGTTGTGATGTTTGCTGTGCTGGAAGACTTTTACTCCCGCGGCTATAAGCGCGGCGGCTATAGTCTCGCCCTCATAAGCTTCTATTTCTGTATCTTCAAAATAAAAAGTGGTTTTCTTTTCCCTTTTGAACTCCAATATTGGATGACTATCTATTCTCATTTTTATTAGGACGCAGATTATCTTTCCTGCTTTCCTACCTACTTACTACTACCTACTACTTTTTTAATTATCTTCCGAATTTACGTTCCAATTCTTCTCTTGTCAATTTTATTATTGTCGGCCTGCCGTGAGGGCAGAAATAAGGGTTATTCGTATGGAATAGCTGGTCCAAAAGCGACTGCATTTCCCGTGTTTTCATAATAGCGCCTGCCATTACCGATGCTCTGCAAGCAACCCTTTTTGCGGCATTCGTAAATTTGTCTTCGCTTATCGCTTCGTTCTCCTGCAACTCGGACAACAACGACTTGAATTCAGGTGCCGTGCATTCCTTTAATACGGAAGGAATAGCAGTAATCCTGTACGTCGCTTTCCCGAATTCTTCTATCTCAAAACCTAACTTTATAAGACAATCTTTATATTCCAATAAGAACTTTTCTTCTATGTCTGTAAGTTCTGCAACTACGGGAAAAAGCAGTTTTTGTGACGTGCCCTTTTCCCTCATTACCCTTTCAAACATAATTCGTTCGTGCGCAGCGTGTTGGTCAACGATAAGCAATCCCGAAGGGGTCTGGGCAAATATATAAGAGTTATGCAGCTGCCATACTTCGCATTCCTTAGGGTCAAAAGCTTCTTCCAACACCTGGTATTGTTCCTGTCCCGTGAATCCTTTTATTCCCAGTCCAATTCGTATTCCGTTTATTATCAAATTATAAATAAAAGATTCGTCTTTGAACCGCACTTCTTCTTTTCTCGGGTGAACGTTTACATCTATGAATTCCGGCGGCACTTTCAGGAACACTACAAACGACGGAATCTTTTCTTTCATCGGAACGGCGTATGCGTTTTCTATGGCGCGTCTCACTATTCTGTCCCTGCACGTTCTGTTGTTTATGAAAATAAATTGCTTTGGGTGTTCCGCAAAACTGAAAGGTTTTGACAGGTATCCGCTGAATACGAAATCGGAAACTTTATGTTCTATGGGAGCAAGCGAGGCAAGAAAATCGTTTCCAAGCATTGCAAGTATCCTGTGTTTCAAGTCCGATTTTGGAAATTTCATGATTTCTTTATCGTCGTGTGTAAGAGTAAAAGCGATATCAGGATACACGAGCGCCATATTCTGGATTACGTTTATAATATGTTTAAGTTCTACCGGGGCGGATTTCAGGAATTTTCTTCTCGCGGGCATAGAATAAAACAAATCCTTAATTCTTATTGTCGTGCCCGTATTTCTTGATGCCGGTTTCTTTTCAAGTATTTGGTCGTCCCGCACTTTTATGTAATTTCCGTTTGGTTCGGAAGCAACGCGGGAAGTGATTTCTACTTCTGCGACTTTGCATATTGAAGCGAGGGCTTCTCCCCTGAACCCGAAGTTTTTTATGTTGAACAAATCTTTTTCGGTTTTGAGTTTACTTGTGGTATGCGGCTGGACGGCGATTTCTATTTCGTCCTGACTCATCCCGTAACCGTCGTCAATGACTTTAAGTTCGGGAACTCCATTCCCTTTGACTTCGCAGGATATGGTATGCGCACCGGCGTCAATTGCGTTTTCGATTAATTCTTTAATGCAGGAAGCGGGGCGTTCTATAACTTCGCCTGCGGCAATCTTTGCAATTATATCTTCGGAAAGTTTTATGATTCGTGATTCCATTTTAATTCTCTTATTGGGTAGGCAGGGCTTTAATGCCCTGCTTGTTCTATGCATCCCAACACTAAAAAGATGTTATATAGGAAATATGGACTTGTCAATTGGGAAAAAAGTATATCTTTCCAACGAAGAAAAACAGCGGGTAGGTAGGAGCATCTGCTCCTACCTCTTCCCTTTTCTATTGACAAATTAACATAAAGACAATATCTTCCTCATAGATATGAAAATTATTTATTCTCTTGTTTCTTGCATAATCTTTGCTCTTCTTGTTTGTTGTTCATCATCGTGCAGAAAAGCTCCACCTTATAGAACATTGATTCTTGCATGTGACTCAACATGGATTATCCCCGAGAACGATTCTGTTACGTGGAAACAGCCACAATCTCGTGAAGATACGTTGCGTTTTGAAGTAACTAGAGAATACGGGCCTTCTACCGGGCGAGTAGTTCTTAGTGCTTACAAAACGGGAGAATATACGGACATTAGAAAAGATACAACTTTTTCTATTAATTGGTATTGGAAAACGGATAAGTGTGATACCGTTGTATTTAAAATTGTAAATACTTCGTCGAGCGATACTTTAAAAGTAAGAGCTATAATATCAAGATTTGTATGGAATGAATCATCAAACGGGTTTGGATAATCCTTTAGCTTTTAATAACTTCAAATAAACTTTTCAATCTGTGTTAATCTTTCTTAATCTCTTGCAAATCCCTGTTAAATTATCTGTTTTTCTATCCGTGGAGATCCGTTTACAAACTCTTGGATGTAATCCTTAGAGTTTGTTGGGTCTGTTATCCGTGGTAAGAAGCTCTTGGGCGAAGCCCTTAGAGATTCCTATCCAGCTCAGCTGGGCCAAAATTTCCGTTAGTTGTCTCTGTTCTCTCTGTTTAATCTGTGCTTATCTTTCTAATCCCTGCCTACCGGCAGGCAGGTGTGGGAATCTGTGTGCACTCTTTCCGTCTTTCGTGTTTTAGTGTTTTTGTGGCAAATTAGTAGGTATTAGAGTTTTATGGATTTTCCAACGAAGAAAAACAATTCAATAGAAAAAAACTTATTCCGGTTTCGTAACCTTTTTTATTTCCTTCTCTAGTTCGGCTACTTCCGTCTTAACGGCTTTCTTTATTTCTTTCTCTATTTTCGCCAGTTCGACCGGAGCAAGCTTAAGGAATTTCCTTACTTCTTTTTCTATTTCGGCCAAGACTTTCGGACGCTGTATCAGCATTTCCAAAGTGTTTTCTTTTCCCTGCCCGAGTTTCTCCCCTTTATAAGAGAACCATGCGCCGGACTTATCAATGATATCATTCTCGGAAGCAATATCAATAATTTCACTTTCTTTAGATATTCCTTTGCCAAAAAACATATCGAACTCTGCCGATTTGAAAGGAGGTGCAAATTTGTTTTTCACTACCTTGACTTTCATCCTGCTGCCGACTCTTTCTTCTCCTCTTTTAATAGGAGCAGAACCTAACATTTCAAGTCTAATTGATGAATGGAATTTCAATGCAAGTCCGCCGGGTGTCGTCATAGGATTTCCAAACATAACGCCTATTTTATATCTTAACTGGTTTATGAATATAATGCTTACTTTTGATTTACTGACTATACCGGTAAGTTTTCTCAAAGCCTGTGACATAAGTCTTGCCTGTAATCCGATAAAAGCATCTCCGACTTCACCTTCTATTTCGGCTCGTGGAACAAGAGCTGCCACCGAGTCAACGATTATTACGTCTAACCCGCCGCTTCTCGTAAGGACTTCGGCTATTTCCAATGCCTGTTCGCCCGTATCCGGTTGGGAGATTAAAAGGTTAACCGTATCCACACCAAGATTCTTGGCATAAAACGGGTCTAATGCATGTTCTACGTCAATGAAAGCGCCTACTCCGCCCTGTTTCTGGGCATTTGCCAGAATATGCAGCGCAAGTGTAGTTTTTCCACTTCCTTCAGCTCCGAATATTTCCGTAATTCTTCCTTTGGGGATTCCTCCGATTCCAAGCGCCTTGTCAAGAGCAAGTGAACCCGTCGGAATAATGTCTTTGAATTCGTGAACTTCTTCGTCGCCCAGTCTCATTATTGAACCTTTTCCTGCAAACTTTTCTATCTGTTTTAATGCTTCGTCTATTGCTTTTTTACGATCTATATCCATGACACCCCACTCCTCTTTCTCTTCAATTGTTCGGAGAAAATTAAATTATATCTTGTTATCCGTTATTTCTTTACCTAATTAGTTGAATAGTTGAACTTTAGCTATGACGAAAGCGGGACTTTAGTCCAACTTATCCAGCTATACTGGGCAAACATTCAAACCTACAAACGTTCAAACAACTTTTTCTTAGCAGTCTTACGATATGATTTCAGTTACTACGCCGGCTCCGACTGTCTGTCCACCTTCTCTGATGGCGAATCTCATTTCTTTTTCCATTGCAACCGGTGAAATCAATTTTATTTCAAGTTCAACGTTATCGCCCGGCATTACCATTTCTACACCTGCCGGAAGGTTTGCATTACCGGTAACGTCCATCGTTCTAAAGAAGAACTGTGGCGAATATCCGTTAAAGAAAGCCGTATGTCTTCCGCCTTCCGCCTGTGTCAAAATATACACTCTTCCTTTGAAATGTGTATGCGGAGTTATTGTTCCCGGTGTTGCAAGAACCATACCTCTTTCAACTTTGTCTTTTTCTACACCTCTTAAAAGTACTCCAAGGTTATCCCCTGCAAGTCCTTCATCGAGTATCTTTCTGAACATTTCAACGCTTACTGCCGTAGTTTTCTGTGTGTCTGTAAATCCTACGATTTCCAACGGGTCGCCTGCTTTCACTCTGCCTCTTTCAACTCTTCCCGTCGCTACCGTTCCACGACCTGTAATCGAGAAAACGTCTTCCACTGACATAAGGAACGTTTTGTCTACTTCTCTTGTAGGCTCAGGAATAAAACTATCCACTGCGTCCATAAGTTCCCATATAAATTTGCAGCAATCTGCATTCGGGTCAGGACTTTCGAGGCATTTCAATGCTGAACCCTTTATGATTGGCGTTGTATCGCCGGGGAATTCGTATTTCTTTAAAAGGTCTCTGATTTCAAGTTCAACGAGTTCGAGTAATTCGGGGTCATCGACCTGGTCAATTTTATTCATACATACGACAAGCGCGGGAACGTTTACCTGTCTTGCAAGTAGAACGTGTTCGCGAGTTTGCGCCTGTGCTCCGTCTGCAGCTGAAACTACAAGTATTGCTCCGTCCATCTGTGCTGCACCGGTAATCATATTTTTAATGTAGTCACGATGTCCCGGGCAATCGATGTGTGCATAGTGTCTTTTGTCCGTCTCGTATTCAAGGTGACATAACTGAATGGTCAATCCACGAGCTCTTTCTTCAGGTGCCTTATCTATCTGGTCATAAGCCATAAAGCTTGCATATTTCTTGGTTGCGAGCACCTTTGTAATACAAGCACTTAATGTTGTTTTTCCATGGTCGACGTGGCCTATTGTCCCTATGTTTACGTGCGGCTTTTTCCGTTCAAATTTTTCTTTTGCCATAAAACATCCTCCTCCCTGATACTAAATTGTTATTTGTCTTGTTAAATCTATATTCTGCTTAACTTATCTTATACTAAAATAATTGTCAAGAAAATAAATATATACCTTTATTTCTAACTATATTCGGGGAAACTCTGCAACGAATATTCTCCCTTTTTTCTTTTCTGGGGTAGGTGGAAATTGAAGAGATAAGAAATATTCACCGCAGAGTCGTCCCGCCTTTTTCGGGATAAACTCCGCACGCAAAGGACAAAAATATGCGAAATTCTACGAATTTTTATCTGTGTTTATTAGCGCCTGTCCGCCTCAGGCGGATTTATCTGCAGTTACAATTTCTTTCCTCTGTGTCCTCTTCTCCTCTTTTGTTAAACTCTCTTCTATCTGTTATGTTGTTTGACTCTAAATTTTATTTCTTCTCTGCGTACTCTGCGACTCTGCGGTGAGACTTCCCGTAAGAAAAACTTGCAATTTTTGAATCCCCTCCTATTATACCCCAATGCTTATACCTTTTTTATTTCTTCTGTCCGCAACTCCCATCAAAACATATATGATGGACACCGTTGTCGTCGTCGGCACACGAACTCCTACCAAACTTTCCGAATCCTCCCGTGCTATCACCGTAATTAAAGATTTCACCACCTCCTCCCTTAGCGATGCCCTTAAAACTGCATTATCCGTTAACGCTTCCGACAGGGGGCTGCCCGGCGTGCAAACTGATTTATCGATAAGAGGCTCAACTTTTAACCAGGCATTGGTTTTGGTAAACGGGATAAGAATGAACGACCCCCAGACCTCTCATCATAATCTTGAAATTCCTTTTATGGTTTCGGATATAGACAAAATCGAAATACTCGGTGGGAGCGCTTCTTCCATTTACGGGCCTGACGCTTTTGGCGGAGTCGTCAATATTATAACCCGTCCCGCAGGGGAAAAGTTTCACGCTTCCGCAGGAACTTCTTTCGGGACCTACAATGCACAACTCAAAACCGCAAGCGTTGAAAACGAAAAAGCCGGACTATCTTATGAGAGTTCGTCTTCTGACGGGTACAGGGAGAACACGGACTTCAAAAACTCGACTTATGGAGCGCAATATTCCACAAAATTAACTCATACTTTTATAAATTATATGGAGAAAGAATTCGGCGCAGCAGATTTTTACGGCCAGCATTATGCGCGGGAACACACGAATACGATATTCTCGGGAATAAAACTCGAAAACCGGCTTTTGAAAACCAATGTCTATTCGCGTATCCACAAAGATAAATACACCCAAAACATAACCAATCCCGACAGTCCGGTTAATCGACATACGGTTTATACGATAGGCGCTGAAACGCAACTCAGCACCAAATCTTTTATCCTCGGCACGGAAACCGTATTTGACTATTTAACAAGCAACATACTTGACAACCATATCGTCGGAAAGTTTGCCCTGTTTGGACAGTTGCGCAAAAAAATTGGTCGTAGAATGTTTTTTATAACAGGCATACGGTCTGACTACAATTCGCTTTACGGCTGGCAGACCAATCCGAGGTTTGAGTTAAGCAAAGGATTTCGCTCGCCGATAAAAATCCGTGTATCCGTTGGACACGCATTCAGGACGCCGTCTTTTACAGAATTATATTATAATGTGGGCAATTTAAGAGGAAATCCAAACTTGAAACCCGAAAACGCGTGGAATTATGAAGCGGGTATTGATTATACAGTAAAGAATTTCACTCTTATGAATTCGGTATTCATACGGGACGGGAATAATATTATAGACTGGGTAGGGGAATCGGACGGTTTTGTCCACGCAAGAAACATAACGAGTGACCGTGTGAAAGGGATTGAAACGGGGTTAACTTCAAAGATACTTCGTTTGAACTATACGTATCTGTGGGCGCAAAATATGCAAACCGCAAAATACATCCGCAACAGGGCAAAGCAATTGATTTCGGGTGAACTGAAATACACGTTTCCGTATGGCATTGAAACGAGTATAGACGGTTTATATAAGGAGTTACAGGACACGGTAATGGTGCAAGGCACGACGTATTATTATGTGTTCAATGGTAAACTATCGGTAGAAATTCAGGCCACGACTTCAATAAAAGGGAAGTTATTCCTGCAGGGAATGAATTTGTTGGATGCTTACTATAAAGACCTCAATATGGAGATGCCCGGCAGAGGTTATCAGGTAGGAATTAAGTTAGAAATATAGACGGCCTTTTCTCTTGCCTGTTGACTTATATTTCTTATATGCCCTGTATGACTTATTCTTTTCTTTCTCTTACTAACTCAACTCACTAAACTTATTAAACTGTTCGCTAGGTCTGTTATTTGTTGACATTATTTATGTCTAATATACATTGTATCTGATATCAGCAAGCAAGATGCTTGCATTACAATAATGCCTACCGTTCTTTTCTTAAGTAACTGTTACGGCGAAGACCGCTCCGCCGCCATTATCGCTTCCGCACTAAAAAAGATGCGCCCCGATACCGAAATCATAGGCGCGCCACTCATATCCTTTGGCGAAGAATACGAAAAAAGAAATATCCCCGTTCTCCTGAAAACTAAAGTCCCACCGTCCGGAGGCTTTACCACAAGAAGCATTGCCGGAATTCTTGACGTGCTAACAGGGTTTTACATTCCCATCAGATATTGCCTTGCCCTTAAAAAACTTCGTCCAAAAACGGATTCCGTTATGATAACGGGAGACGTTTTTTTGCTCATTCTGGGATGGCTCGGCGCACGCAAACCTATCTTCTTTCTTGCTCCCGCTAAGTCCGATTACCAGAACCCCCATTACAAAGTTGAGTTGTGGATAATGAGAAGTCTGATTCACAAAAAACAAATAAAACAAATTTTTACTCACGATGAATATACCGCAAATAACTTACGAAAAAATAACGTCCCCGCGACATTTGTCGGCAACCCGATGGTTGACGAACTAAAACGTGAACATAAATTCACCCCGGAAAAGAATTCTATCACAATCGGAATACTTCCCGGTTCACGAACCGAAGCTTATAAAAATTTTATCAAAATACTACAAGTCGTTGAGTTGCTCGAACAAAAAAACTTACCGAAATTATCCTTCGTTACGGCTTTGCCGAATACTATTAAGTTGGATACGTTGACAACTCTTTCTCAAAATAACGGATGGAATTTGTCAACCGATGATATAAGCGTTCTGACAAAAAAAGACACAAAAGTATTTTTATATTACAATGCTTTTGTTGACATAATTGAGCAGGCAAATATTATAATCGGGTTAGCGGGAACGGCAAACGAACAGGCAGCGTATTTCGGGAAACCTATCGTTGGGTTCCAAGGAACAGGCCCGCAAACTTCGAACGTGCGAATGAATAACCAGCAAAATTTATTGGGGGGATGTTTGAAAGTTGTTAAAAATTTCCCTGACGAAGTCGTAAATGAAATAATGTTTTTATTACAGCATCCCGATGAAATAAAAAGGAGAAGCAAAATCGGAAAATTCAGGATGGGTCCGTCCGGTGGCGCAGAAAGAATAGCACAAGTTATAGTAGGTAGCATGAAGTAGATAGTATGTAGGGAAGAAAAAATGGGGCAGGTTGACCGACGTCGGTCAACCCCACTAGTATATTCAGAGCAACTGCCCCGACAAACATTTATGACAATTATATTGGGTAGGACGGAGCACGTGCTCCGTCCTCTACCCTGATTTGAATAAAAAAAAAAAAAAAACGATATGAAAGCATCCGTAATTTTACCTACACACAACAGGGCTTATATATTGAAAGATTGTCTTCAACACATTCTGAACCAGAGCATTTCCGACTACGAAGTAATCGTTATAGACGATGCCTCTACCGATGATACGGCAAAAATAATATCAAAGTTTTTAGTTGGAGTTTCCGACGATAGGCAGATTACTCCAACTTATCCAGCTCAGCTGGGAAAATATTCAAACCTCAAATACATAAAATTGGAGAAACAGAGTGGACCTCATGCCGCAAGGAACGCCGGAATAAAAATAGCAACAGGCGAACTTATTATATTCGTAGACAGCGATGTTTTGGTACATCCGGATTTTATTAAAGACCATATCAATATTCATACGCAATATCCCGATATAATTCTGCAAGGTATGGTGCGCTACATAAAAGATATACGGAAAGCAACATTTAAACTTTTCTATACCAATCTGATGTCCTTTGGAATACTCGTATCGCAAAATGCATCCATAAAAAAAGAATGGCTTATAAAGGCCGGGTTATTTGATGAAACTTTTGGTATCGGGTATGAAGATATAGATTTGGGTATCCGATTGCAGAATCTGGGATTAAGATTCCGGTACGCAATTAAACAATGTAAGGCATACCATATTAACCTGCCTCATAGCAAAAAAAGCATTAAAGAATATATTTCAAAACATTTTGAACGCGGGAAATGTGCGTATTATTTTACTAAAAAACATGGGGCAAAAGCAGAACAAATCGCCCATACAAAGAAAATACTTGCCAAAGCAAAATTTCTTAATACGGATAAGTGGGTGGAAAAACCGTCGTGTATGAAATTTCTTGAGAACAGTATAGACTCTCCTATTTACCCGTTGTTTCCGTTGTTCAGGAAAGCAGTTAAATATCATTATCGCGCGAAAGGGATAAGAGAAGCGGAGATGAAAAAATGAAAGCATCCATCACCGCCCACCGCCACAGCGGGATCTCCGACAAGGCGGGATGTTCCATAATTATTCCGACAAGAAATCGTTCCTGGGTTTTAAAAGATTGCATACGCCATTTGTCAAACCAATCCGCAAAAGATTATGAAATTATTATTATTGATGACGCTTCAGATGATAACACGGGAGACTTAATTTCGTCACTCAGCAAATCAATAAGGTATATAAAATTACCTAAAAGGATAGGATGTTGGGCAGCGCGAAACGTTGGCATAAAAAATGCATCCGGAGAAATAATCATTTTCGTAGATTCGGACGTTCTGGTAGATAAAAACTTCATTGCCGACCATATTGAGTTGCATAAAAATAATCCAAACATTGCAGTCCAGGGCGTAGTCAGACACATAAGCAGACCGGAGAAATTCGGCATCAAAACCCTGCGAGTAGACGGGATATGTAACACAGGACTCGTAATACAAAACTGCTCCGTTCCCAAACAAAAACTTCTGGATGTAGGTCTGTTTGATGAATATAAATTTATGGGATATATGGACGTGGAACTTGGGATGAGGCTTAAAAAAGCCGGAGTAAAAGTCGTGTATGCATTTAACAACTGTATTGCTTATCACGTTGACGGGTTTTATACCAGAGAAAAACTAAAAAACGTTTTTTCCAAAGCCGAGGAACGTGGAAGAACTTCACTGCGTTTCATAGCGCGCGCGCAGGGAAAAACTTCGGAAAACGTCGCAAATTTAAAAGTGCTTTACCTGTCGGGTTTATTACAAACCAACAAATGGATAGAAAAAACGGGATTGTTTAATTTGCTGGTAAAGAGTATAGATTTTCCCTTGCCGTTTATATTTCCCATACTTAAAGAACTTACGAAATACCACTACCGCGCAAAGGGAATTAAGAGCATTAGAAAGTAGGTAGGCAGTAGGTAGGGAACAAAATTTTTGGACGCAGATGATCGCAGAAAAAGATTAAAAGACAGAAAGATTTCAATCACGGAAACACAAATAAAAAATGGAAGAAAAGCACGAAAAGAAACAAAGGATTTAACAGGGATTTTACGAGATTAAAACAGAAAAATTATTTCTTTTTGCATAGGAATAAACCGGAGTTTATTCCGCTCCGGCGGGGTAACTGCCAGTTTTTTGAGTAGATTTGTCTGCAGAGACTGTAGGGAACGCATATATGCGTTCCCTACAAACAGACATTGCAATAACGCCGTTATTGTTATGTCTATAAGCAGACAGAACCTCTCAAAAAACATCAACTAGAAATATATAAATTGACAATAAATCATTTTTAGGCTATTAAATAAAAACTTTTATTAATTGTTTGGTCCGCCTAAAGCGGATACATTTTTGGGAGGGAAATAATCTATGATGATGCGAAGATTGAGGGGGAAAACAGTATATTTTCTCTGGCTTCTTATAATAGTATTCGTAGCCTTTATATTCGTTGGCTGGGGAATGCAGGACTATTCTACCCAGAAAATAAGCAAACGCGACCAGGGAATAATCGCAGAAGTAAACAAAGAACCGATTACTTATAAAGCTTACGGCGACCTTATGGAATATTATGTTAAAAGCGGGCAATCAAGAAGCGAAGCAGGAAAAGCGGCTTTCAATAAACTGGTAGAAGATGTATTGATTAACAACGCAATACAAAAGAAAAAGATTAACATCACGGATGAAAATATCGTTGAGTTCATAAAAACTAACCCTCCACCACAGTTGCTAGGCGATACCTCATTGCAAACAAACGGACAATTTGACTACGGTAAATATTTATCCATAATTTCCAATCCCTCAAATATTGAATGGCTGAAAAGTTACGAAGAAGTGCTGAGAACTCAATTGCCGAGACAGGTCCTATACCAGATGATTGTAGGAACAGTTAGACCGACTACCATAGACTTTATGGAAGAATTCTTGCAGAGAAGAACTAAACTAAAAGTGGAATATGTAAAATCGGCCCCCGAAGTAAGTCCATTTGAAATACAAAACTATTACGACAAGAATAAAGATATTTTTGCCAAAGAAAGCAAACCAATTGTAAAATATGTTATGTTCCCGATAAAAATAACCGTTGAAGATGAAATGGATTCCAAGGCAGCAGCAGAAGAAATTCTTAATCTTGCGCTTCAGGGAACCCCCCTTGACACTATAGTCGAAACCCATAACTGCATTTTATTGCCGGAAAAACCTGAAAACTCAGGCATCGTCAAGAAAGATGACGGCTGGCATATTTCCGTAAAAAAAGACAGTATTGTAGGAAGTTTATTATTGCCGATGCATCCTTCTACTGAGACGATGGGTAGAGTAGAAGAATCTGCGGAAAGCTTTATTGAAGAAGCAAAATCCGATTTTGAAGGAACGGCAAAAGCATACAAAATGGAAGTTAAAACAAGCAGGATAGACGAAGCGCCGATAAACGAAATTGACTTGTCTTATATTGAGTCTAAAAAGAAGCCTATTCTTATAGGTCCCGTGGAAGGCGAAAACGCTTTTTATGTTGTCCGAACTGCCGGCATATCCGAGAAGTATATACCAAAATTTAACGACATAGCCGATAAAGTTAAATACAAATACCTGTCTGTAAATTCTCCTATTTTGTTTAAACAAGGCTTTAAAGAATTCGTTAAAGCAAAAGGCTTAACGGCAATAAACCCCGGAACATTTGATTTCTACAGCTCGCCGGAAGGGCCTGAATTCTTTATGCAAGCAGTAAACATTCCAAAAGATACTACGATGTACGTAGTAGTTAACGGCACATCTTATATAGTTCATTCTTTAGACAGAATTCAACCCGAAGCCGATTCCATAAAAAATGAAATGCCCCAGTTCTATAGCATATGGTCGGAAGAAGAAGGCAAAAAAATCTTTACGGAATGGGTAAACGGGCAAAAAGAAACTGCCAAAATCCAGGATTACAGATATAAGACCTACTAATCTTTCTTTTGGGCAAACGTCAAATATCACAAATCTATGAAAAACGTATGCATTCTCGGGGCTACCGGTTCCATAGGAAAATCAACACTTGAAGTCATTCAAAAGCTCGGACCGGAATATAAAGTATTCGCCATTACCTGCTTCGAAAATACAGAACTCCTCCAAAAACAAATAGAACAATTTAAACCAAAATACGTATGTGTCGCAAATAGTTCTTTTTCAAAAATAAATAAAAAACTCAATTGTAAAGTGCTTGCCGGAACGGATGGCTTATGCGAACTCGCAAGCCACCCGGACGTGGACATCGTGTTAAACGCACTTGTCGGTTCCATCGGGGTTCGTCCTATGCTTGCCGGAATAAAAGCAAATAAAACAATTGCCATCGCAAATAAAGAAACACTCGTTGCTTACGGAACGATAATTATGAAAGAATTGAGTAAATCAAAAGCATCCCTCCTGCCCGTGGATTCCGAACATTCCGCAATACATCAATGCCTTGGTTCTTATAGAGCCAAAGGAGCAAAAGACTTTGTTGTGAAACGCATACTCTTAACTGCGTCCGGTGGACCTTTTTGGAACAAAAAATCCGTAAAAAACATTACCCCGGAAATCGCATTACTCCATCCCGTATGGAAAATGGGGAAAAAAATTACGATAGATTCCGCCACCCTTATGAATAAAGGATTTGAAGTTATCGAGGCAAGTGTGTTGTTTGATGTGCCCGTGAAAAACATAGAAGTCGTAATACACCCGCAATCAATTGTTCACTCAATGGTAGAATTTCCGGATTCTTCGGTTATTGCCCAGATGGGATTGCCCGACATGAAACTTCCAATCCAGTATGCATTGACTTACCCTTTAAGAGTTCCTTCTATGGCAAAACAACTGGATTTCAAAAGCGGGATTAAACTGGAATTCAGCAAACCCGATTTCAAAAGATTCCCCTGTTTGGGGCTTGCTTACGAGTCCGCAAAAATAGGCGGGACGATGCTGGCAGTATTAAATGCCGTAGACGAAGAAGTCGTAAATGCATTCTTACATAAAAAAATAAAATTTGAAGACATCCCACGTATCATAGAAAAAGTTATGTCAAAACATAAAGTTATACCAAGCCCAACATTTAAGGAAATAGAGGAAGCGGAAAAATGGGCAAAAGCTAAAACAGTTGACTTTTTGAATCTTTAACGTAAAGTAAAAATAAAATGATACTAACCCTTGTAAGCACACTCATTGTTTTAAGCGTATTAATACTTTTTCACGAGTTTGGGCATTTCATAGTCGCGAAACGCTCGGGTATAAAAGTAGAAATATTTTCCCTTGGGATGGGACTCCGGCTTATAGGAATAAAAAAAGGAGATACGGATTACAGGATTTCGCTTGTGCCGTTCGGCGGGTACATAAAAATGGCAGGCGAAGACCTGAAAGACGTAAAAGGTGAAGGCAATGAATTTCCGTCAAAATCTCCCGGAGTAAGGGCAAGTGTAATAGTTGCGGGTCCCGTATTTAACCTGGTTCTGGCGTGGGTAGGATTTACGATTGTTTCTTTTATGCAGGGAAATAGTGAAATTCCGACCACTTTTGTGCAAACTCCCGGGAAACAAATAAACCTCCAAACAGGCGACAAATTCGTTTCCGTAAACGGGATTGAAACAAAAACGTGGAACGACGTCATTTCCGGTATTTCCAAAAAAGACAGTGTAAGTTGTGAAATCGAAAGAAACAACGAAATACAAAAAGTTATAGTGTACGGGGAAAGCCTGGACATCGCTCCAAGAATACTTCCGGTAGTCGGCAGAGTCATAAAACAGGGCGTTGCGTGGAAGGCCGGGATCCGCGAGAATGACGTCATTAACCAAATAATTATTGATAGTCTCAGGGATACGATACAAATTAGCAATTGGGACACGCTCGTAACTTTAATCCAGAATAACGCACGCAAAGAAGTGTCTTTCCTGTGGACAAGAGATTCCAAATTGATGAGCGCAGTTCTAATACCCGAAAAAAAAGAGTATATGGATGAAAACAATAAAATAAAAGAAATAGGAATGGTCGGAGTTCAATTAAAAACCGTAAGAAAACCTATCACTTTAATAGGCGGATTCAAGGACGGGTTCGTAAGAACGTGGGATGTTGCATTGCTTACGTTAAAATTCTTCAAAAATCTTTTTGCAGGAAAAATGTCAGCCAAAGCGCTTGGCGGACCCGTATCAATCGGAAAGTTTGCAGGCGAAAGCGCAAGATGGGGATTGGACAGCTTTATATTGCTCATATCTTTCCTGTCAATTCAATTGTTTTTACTCAACCTTATGCCCTTCCCGCCTCTTGACGGAGGACAGATTTTTATTATAGGAATTGAAAAGTTGCAGAAAAGACCCGTTCCCGAGAAGACAATAATTTTAATTCAAAATATCGGATTTAGTTTGCTGATGTTGTTTATGGTATACGTCACTTTTAATGATATCACCCGCATTTTCAAAAAATAAAATGTCCCCCGAAATAAGTAATGTAGTAACCTGCTTTCTTGAATCCGAGGGAAAAATTTTAATACTAAAAAGAAGTAGCAAAGTTGGAACTTATCAAGGAAAATGGGCGGGAGTGAGCGGATATATGCCCTCCAAAAAAACGACGGGCAGGGATACTACACCGGAACAGCAAGCGTTGAAAGAAATAAACGAAGAAACATCACTGGCTGCGGAAGAAGTTGAGCTATTAAAAAAAGGGAAACCGGTAATGGTTAAAGACGAAAAATTAAATAAAGAATGGAAAATATATCCTTTTATGTTCAGGGTGAAAACGCCGGACAAAATTAAAATCGATTGGGAACATTCCGAAACGATTTGGATTAAACCCGAAGATATGGAGAAATATGATACGGTTCCAAACTTAAAAGAAACATTTCAAAGCATAAGCGAGGTATAAAAATATGAAAGCAGATAATTCTCATTTCCCGGGAAGCATAATTTACGGTCCGGTTAAATCAAGACGGTTAGGCAATTCCCTGGGAATTAACCTTTTGCCCGTAGGGTGTAAAGTTTGTTCTTTCAACTGCAGTTACTGTCAATACGGGTGGACGGATACTCACACGATAAACAAAAACGAACTTGGCAGAGTAAAATTCCCGGGTGTCCAGGAAGTAATAACTGCAATAGAAGGCGTTTTGCACAGAATCAAAACGCCCCTGGATTGTCTGACGTTTTCCGGTTACGGCGAGCCTACATTGCATCCGCAGTTTAATGAAATAATAAAACAAACAAAAGATTTGCGGGATAGATATTCGAAAGACCATAACGTTCCCCCGATACCGATAGTCGTGATATCCAATTCCACGAACATAGAAAACGCGAGAGAGGGACTTCAGCTTGCAGATGTGCGGGCAATGAAGTTGGATGCCTGTGAAGAAAATATTTTCAATGAAATTAATAAACCTGCGGAAGGAGTAACTCTCGATGACATCGTAAAAAATCTAAAAACGTTAAAAGATATTATTATTCAATCAATGTTTTTAGAAACGAATGCGAACGATTCTGCAGTTGAAAAATGGATAACCTGCATAGAAGAAATTAAACCGTTAGAAGTTCAAATATATACACTTGACAGGATGCCGGCAGATTCGAACTTGAAAGTGTTGGATAAGTTGGTGTTGAAAGACATCGCCCGAAAACTAACAGAAAAAACGGGTATAAAAGTAACGGTTTTTTGAGTGAAAAAGAAAATTTTCACCGCCCCGCCTTCTTCGGGGTAAACTTCGACGCAAAGCACGCAGAGAGAAAAAAACAACAAAAAGAATTTTTGGACGCAGATTTCCGCAGATAAACAGGATAAAAACAGAATACAAAAAAATTAGCCACGGATAACAGACCCCAGCGGAGCTGGATAACAAACTCTAATCCGCCTCAGGCGGACTACCCAATATTTTAATAGAACAGGAAAAACAAAAACGAGATTCTTCACTTCGTTCAGAATGACAGAATGCCTGTTCCCTACCCATTTTTTATCTTATTCATCTGTGTCCCAAAAAGGTTGTTCTTTTTTAACTTTCAAGCTTTCCGTTTTTCGTGGTAATCCGTGGAAATCCTTGTCCATCACTGTCTACCGGCAGGCAGGCGTGGCTAATATTTGTTATGTTTTTTAATCTTGTGGAAATCTCGTGTAATCTTGTGGTTCCAATTTGTTGTTTGTTTTCCTCTTGACTTTTCTCATTCCTACCTTAAATGATACATTATCACTTTTATGAAAAGCAAATCGGAAAAGCTAAAAGAAAAATCCCTGCTCCTACACAAAAAGCTCAGGGGAAAAATTACAATCGAAAGCAAAATCCCCGTCACCAAAGATAACCTTAGTTTGTTATACACCCCGGGCGTCGCTGAACCCTGCCGGGAAATTGCCAAAAATAAAGACCTCGTGTTCGAATATACTTCACGCGCTAACCTCATCGCAATCGTCACCGACGGGAGCGCAGTTCTCGGACTCGGGAACATTGGTCCAGAAGCAGGCCTTCCCGTTATGGAAGGCAAAGCAATATTGTTTAAAAAGTTCGGAGGAGTGGATGCAGTTCCTATTTGTCTTGCGACACAGGATACCGATGAAATCGTAAACATCGTAAAAAATATATCTCCAACTTTCGGCGGAATTAACCTTGAAGATATTTCTGCTCCACGATGTTTTGAAATAGAAAAAAGACTCATAAAAGAAACGGACATTCCCATTTTTCACGACGACCAGCACGGCACGGAAATAGTCGTTCTGGCGGGTTTGATTAACGCGCTCAAGCTGGTTAAAAAAGAAATAAGCAAAGTAAAGATTATCATAAACGGCGCCGGCGCAGCAGGAACGGCCATTTGCAAGTGTCTGTATAATTTTGGAGCAAGAAATATTATCGTCTGCGATATATACGGAGCTATATACGAAGGGATAAAAGAAGGAATGAATTCCTCCAGAAAAGAACTTGTAAAAATTACGAACCGCAAAAAAGAGAAAGGCAAATTAGTAGACGTTATTAAAAATGCGGATGTTTTTATCGGAGTGTCCGCGGGAAATATTCTTAATAAAAAGATGGTTGCCTCAATGAATAAAAATCCAATAATATTTGCAATGGCAAATCCTGATCCCGAGATTCTTCCTACAGAAGCAAAAGCAGGCGGCGCAAAAATAATCGCCACGGGAAGAAGTGATTTCCCGAACCAGATAAACAACGTTCTGGCTTTCCCGGGAATATTTCGAGGAGTTCTGGATGTGCGCGCAAAAGTTATAAACGAAGAAATGAAAATAGCCGCCAGTCTGGCGATTAGCAGTTTAGTTTCAAAAAAAGAACTCACCGAAGAATATTTTATTCCAAAAGCCTATGACCCGAGAGTTGCGCCGGCAGTTGCGGAAGCCGTAGCGCAGGCGGCAATAAAAAGCGGTGTTGCAAGAATAAAACTCAAACCGGGAGAAGTTTTTAAGAAAACCGTTATCCTGTTAAAAAATGAGAACAATAAAAAAAGATAAGATCGTTGACTCCGTTAAGAACTTGTGCATTAAATCCAATTTTGAAATAGATAAAGACATTGAACGGTTACTGGAAAAAGCCTACAAAGAAGAAACCGATATCCTCCCCAAAGAAGTCATCCGTGACATATTAAAAAATTGCAGCATCGCAAAAGCCAAGAAAATACCTATGTGCCAGGATACGGGGTTAACAGTGGTGTTCGTAAAAAAAGGCGAAGGGGTAAAGGTTGATGGCGGTCTGGAAGAAGCAATCCAGGAGGGAGTTCGGAAAGGTTATCGTGAAGGGTATTTCAGGAAGTCAATAGTTGACCCGTTAACCAGAAAGAATACCGGAGACAATACTCCCGCAACAATACATACGAATCTGGTAAAGGGAGACAGGTTAAAAATTACGGTTGTGCCGAGGGGATTTGGCAGCGAGAATATGGGAAAAGCTTCAATGCTTGACATAGGAAATTGCGTTAAGGAAGTAAAAAAATTCGTGTTGGATTCCGTAAAAGAATCCGGCGGAAACTCCTGCCCGCCTGTAGTCATCGGGATAGGAATCGGCGGAACGCTTGAGAAAGCAGCGCTGCTGGCGAAAGAAGCGTTAATAAACGATTCCGAAGATAGTCACAAAAACGTTACGGTAAAAAAACTTGAGAAAGATTTATTAAAAGAAATAAACAAATTAGATATCGGGCCGGGAGGATTGGGTGGAAAGACAACCGCATTAAGGGTGACCATAAAAACTTATCCGACGCACATTGCGGGATTGCCCGTGGCAATAAACATAGGGTGCTGGTGTCATCGTGTTCAAACTATAATATTATGAAAAAGATTAGGCTTCCTCTGGATGATAAAATAATTTCCGGATTAAACGCCGGCGACAGGGTTTTGTTGACGGGAATAATATACACTGCAAGAGATGCGACGCACAAAAGATTGACCGATTGCATAAAAAACAAAAAGAAACTCCCGCTGGAATTAAAAAACCAGACGATTTATTACACGGGGCCTGCTCCTGCAAAACCGAAACAAATCATAGGTTCCTGCGGGCCTACGACAAGCAGCAGGATGGACGAATATACTCCGTCTTTATTGAGAAACAATTTAAAAGGAATGATTGGAAAAGGAGACCGTTCGAAGGAAGTCGTATCCGAAATAAAAAAACACAAAGCGGTTTATTTTATTGCGCCGGGGGGATGTGGGGCGTTACTTTCGCAGACGGTTAAAAAGTGTGATCTGGTAGCGTATGGCGAACTAGGGTGTGAAGCTATTTACAAATTGAAAATCAAAGATTTCCCGGCAATCGTAGGAATAGATTGCAGGGGCAAGAACATATATAATCGACGTTAAACTAGCCGGATATTTTTGCAAGTAATGTATCGGCTATTAATTTGCTGCCCCTTTCGTTCCAATGGGTATCTCCCTTTATAAAATATTTATCAATAGTTGCCCGATGATTAGCCTCACGAATAAAGGCAGGAAAGAAACTTATAAAATCAATATTTCTTTTTAGAGAAAATGTTTCCCAGAATGTGACCTGTATGGATTTTAAGCTGTCATTAAGTATTTGCTCAGGCCATGGATAAACAACAATATTAATTTTAATATCATTTTTTTTACATAAGTTATAAAGTTTATTCATATTTTCTTCTCCCAGATTTAATCCTTCTGTCCCCCATTTGTCAAAAGTTGTTTTGTCGTAAGTCCATTTTCCCCAATCATTTGCCCATTTATCCCAATAATTATTATCTGCAGGGCCTTTTTTGTTTTTCTTGAAAAACCTGATAAAATTGTGTTCATTTAATAAATGAACCCTTAAAAATCCATAAACAAAAGAAGTTTTTTGCAAAAAAGGATCTATTCCTTTCGTTAAAGGAGCTGGGGATACAAAATCCTTATAAAAAACTTCATCTTTAATATCCGAGATATCTATAAACATATATAATTCATTAAATTGCAGGTTTGTTTTTTCTATTAAGTATTTTACTTTTAAGTAACATAACTTAGGGGAATAACCTCGTACCCCTGCATTTAATATTTCAAACTTTGAATTATCTAATTTGTTATCCAATAATCCTATAAAAGTTTTTTCATAAGGTAATCCTATGCCTTCAACAAAAGAATCCCCTATAAATAGAAACCTATATTTATTACTGCTGTTTTTTACGTCAATATGTCCTTTGCCTTTATCCCTAAAACCTAAAGAATTTGTGTTAATATAGTAACTTCTATCGCCCCATTTATCTTTCATTCTGGCATTTTTCTTTAAATCATGATGATAGTAAGGAGAATAAATTCCTACCGGATGATTATTTGATAAAAATTTAACGGAAATATCTAATACAATAAATACAAATAATATAAAAAAAACGATTGTTTTTACGGGATACTTTACAAAAATATTATTTTTATGCATACTACTAATTATTATCCATAGCAATAAGCTTGTCCATGTCAAGTTTAAATAAATATTAATGCCCGGAATAACTCTCCCTGATTGTAGTAAGCAGACGAGAGCAATCAGGCTCTTCTTATTTTTTAATCCTAAATCATTTTTCTCCTTTGTGAACTCTGCGATTCTGCGGTAAGAAGCTCTTTCCCCGCCAAGGCGGGGATTAGAGATCCGTTAGTTGGAGTTTGTTTCGCCAGAAACATTACTCCAACTTATCCAGTTCAGCAGGATATCTAGTTCAGCTGGATGAATATTTCAGTTCTCTGTTTCTTTATAAATTGAAATTCTTGACAGTTATAAAATTAGTGCTTAAAGTCGTAACATTATGATAAACATACTAATTATATTAATTTCTTTTTTCCCGTCTTTGAAGGACACCATTACTCCTTCAAAATGGCTTACTGCGGGGCCGTTTTCAACTGCTCCCCGTGAAGGAATCATAGGAGTACTTGATTCCATAGAAAATTTTGTTCCCGTAGAAGGCGCAGAACTGCCGAGTTTTATGGTCCAGGGAGGCACAGTTAAATGGGTTGCCCGCGGTTTGGATTCGACAGGCAGAGTCTTGTTTGATTACGAAGACGTATGGTGGGATACTTTGCAGGACATATACGGTTATGCCGGAGTAAGCAGTGCAAGTTATGCATATGCAACATTCCAAAGCAAGGAATCTTGTTATGCGCTTGCGATTGGCAAGAACGTGTCTTCTTTTAGATTAAATGAAAAAAGTTATTCCATTACTTCTTATTGTCCTACCCCGGTATTATTAAAAGCAGGAGAGAACAGAATTTTTCTGTCCACGGAGAACAGTTTTCGTCTTAGTTTTGTCCCGAGCAAAGACCATTTAATTCTTTTAGAAGATGTTACTGCGCCGGACATCGTTGATACTTCGGTAACTTTTTCCGCACCGATAGCAATTTGTTTTATGAATACTACTATTGAAAAAATGTGTTCTTTAGAGGTTACACTTGAGAAAACGGATTACGTTAAACCTGTCAAAACTTTCATAAACACGATATACCCTTTTGGTGTGAAAAAAGTAAGACTGGATATTGAAGTGGTAAAACCCGTCTCAGGGTTAAAAGAATTATGGCTGCCGATAACCTTAACCTATAAGGGGAACAAGCTTTTAACCGACAGCGTAAAAATAGACATAGTTAAACCCGGCGACCAATACAAAGCTACTTTTATCTCAAAGGTTGACAATTCAGTTCAGTATTTCGGGGTCGTTCCGCCTTTGGATTTTTCACCGGACAAAAAGTATTCTTTAATTGTTTCCCTTCACGGTGCAGGGATAGAAGCTATTGGTTTGGCGAAATGTTATACCCCCAGGGACTGGACGTTTATCGTAACCGCTACAAATCGCAGGCCTTTTGGATTCAACTGGGAAGACTGGGGAACGCTCGATATGCTTGAAGTTCGGCAGGAAGCGATAAAACGTTTCAACATAGACACAACAAAAGTATATCTTATGGGACATTCGATGGGAGGACACGGGACATGGGTTAACGGGTTATTGAATGCCGATTTATTTGCTGCTATAGCGCCTGTAGCCGGATGGAGTTTCTTACAACTTTATGTTCCGAGCATACTTGAAAAGAGTGTTTTCTTTACTCATCCTGAGGCGATTTCTTATCGTAATAGGATAATACGGGAATACTGTCCGTTTGTATTTCTTGAGAATGCAAAGAACACTGGAATATATGCTTTACACGGCGGCAGTGACGACAACGTGCCTCCGATTCACGGACGTATACTCACGGGATATCTTAAGTTAATGAATTACGACGTTCATTATACGGAACTTGCCGGAAAGGGCCACTGGTGGAATGAAAATGATGACGGGGAACGCGGAGCAGGATGCATTAATTACAAAGCGATAATGGATTTCTTTAAAGCACGAACCAGAAACTTTTATCCGAAAGAGATTAGTTACAAGATAGTAACTCCGCTTATCAGAAATAAATATTACTGGGTTACAATAGACGAGCAAGACATAGAATACCAAGATGCGAAAATTGAAGCCAAAGTTAACTCGAACGACATTTCCATAAACACTCAAAATATTACGGCTTTCAGTTTAAGTCTATCGCCGAAACTAATCCCGTTCGGGGAAATAAAATTCATAATAAATAATACCCCGATAAAGTTTTCGTTTAACAAAGAAGAAACGGTTTCATTTGTAAAAAAAGGTAATTATTTTGTTATGGGAAAAGTTGAGCGCAAAGGATTATACAAGAGCTCGCAGCTTTATGGTCCGATAAAACAAGCGTATTTCAGTCCGTTTATTCTGGTCTACGGCAAGGGAGAAACAAATTATGAGAATGCCTCTTCCGAAGCATTTTTCTGGTGGGTAAACGGAAATGGTTTTGTAGAAATGATTCCGGATACCGAGGTAACGGATGAAATAATAAAGAACTACAACATTATTTTATTCGGGAATCCGGATGAGAACAGTTTTACAAAAAAGATAAATTCGAAGCTGCCTATTTATATAAAAGACAAACATATCTGGGCTGGAAAAGAAATGCTTTCCCGGGAAGGGCTTTCTCTTGAAGAGATATATCCCAACCCGTTAAATCCCGAAAAGTTTGTAGTTGTTTATATGGGAGCGGATTCGGAAGGGTCAAGAATATCGCATTATTTTGGGCCTCTTCGCGCGCAATCAGGGGTGCCGGATTTCATAATTTACGATAAATCCGTGAAGAAGAAGGGATGGGATGGCGTTGTATTCACGGGATTTTTCGATAAAAACTGGAAGCTCGATAAACAAACAATGTATAAAAAATTTTAGGAGGAAAGATGACAGGAAAAGATTTCATAGAAACAAAAGGGTTACAAAGGGAAGACATTTTCAAATTATTTTTATTAACGGAAAGATTCAAGAATGCAAGATATACTCATGAAAAACCATTAAGCGGTAAGACTTTTGCTTTGATATTCGAGAAACCGAGTCTCAGGACAAGAGTAACTTTTGAAACCGCGATTAACGAACTCGGGGGGAACTCCATATATCTGTCATCCCAGGATATAGGGCTTGGCAAGAGAGAACCCGTAAAGGACGTGGCGGAAAATTTATCCAGGTGGGTATCGGGGATAGTTGCACGTGTTTTTGAGCATAAAAGCGTTGAAGACCTTGCGAAATATGCAAGCGTTCCGGTTGTAAATGCTTTATCTGACCTTGAACACCCGTGTCAGGCGCTTGCGGATTTTTTCACGATATGGGAAACTTACAAAGAATACAAAGACTTAAAATTCGCATGGGTAGGCGACGGAAACAACGTATGTCATTCACTTATGTTGTTTGCAAATTTATGCGGTTTAAAGATGCACGTAGCGACTCCGAAGGGTTATGAGCCGGCAAAGGAATACGTAAAATTAAGTTCCGCGGTAGTAACGAATGATCCCGTAGAAGCTGTTCGTGACGCAGACATTATATATACCGACGTATGGACTTCAATGGGACAGGAAGAAGAAAAAGCGCTAAGGTTAGAGAAATTCAAAGCATTCCAGATAAATGCGGAACTGGTAAAACATGCAAAACCTTCTTATATTCTGATGCATTGTTTGCCTGCTCACAGGGGTGAAGAAATTACCGCCGAAGTGATTGACTCCCCGCATTCGGTAATTCTTGACCAGGCAGAGAACCGTATGCATACGGAGAAATCGGTTATGGCGTGGTTGTGCGGAAACTTGAAGAAATAAGTATCTCATATTAATCAAAATGGGAATACTATTCTTATTTTGGGCGTTTCAACAACCCAACATTGTCAACCTAAAATCTTATACCGTAAGCGAGTTTCCATCGAAATCCAGCGACCCCGTAGATTTTATTATAATAACAAACGATGAATTAAAGCCTGTTTACGAAGCGCTCAAATCATGGAGAATAGAAAAAGGAACAACCTGTGAGATAAAAACGGTAGAATGGATAGCCCAAAATTATCCCGGCGCAGATGTTCCCGATAGAATCCGTAATTTCTTAAAATCTGCTTATGCCGGTTGGAATACGAGATATGTTTTACTCGGGGGGGACCCTTGTGTCGTTCCATACCGCGGTGCTCAAAGCAAAAACCAGTATTATCCATATTATACTCTTGCGGCTGATTTGTACTACTCTGCCTTAAACGGGACATGGAATGCGGATGGAGATATGATATGGGCAGAAGCAGCTATTGATAGTTCAAATCTTACTCCTCTGGTATGGGTAGGCAGATTTCCCGGGGCAACTCTTGCAGAGGCAACTTTAATAGTAAACAAAACAATCGCTTACGAAAAGTCTCCCGATATTAACTCCGTGGAAAGGGCAGTGTTTCTTGCATCTAAAGATGAAGCTCCTTATGTTCGTCCGATAGTAAATTCTTTCCCCGATTATTTTACTAAAGACACTTTATGGGGAGCATCTAAAAGCACAATTGTTGACTCTCTTGCAAAAGGGTGTGCTTTTTTATACGGCGCTTTTCACGGTTCTTCAACGCAAAATTGGTCAAACCAGGGTGGGGGAGGCATAGATAGGTTAGATATAGACACTTTACTAACTGCTCCTTTATACTCTGTAATTACCATAAGTTGTTATACCAACTGGATAGACGTAGATTGTATGCCCCGTCATTTTATACTAAATCCGTCCGTAAGCATATCCTGTCTTGGAAGTTCAAGAGTAGGTTGGTTCTCCGAAGAAACAAGAACAAATAGTTATTTTTACGAGGCAGTTTTTGACAGCCTGTTCCCTATAGGAAAAGCTCTGGCATGGGCAAAATCCAGAATAATTCCTGACGTATATTATGCCGGCGCAGAAGCTGACGGCAATTACAGGGATGTAGTTTTAGGTTATAACCTTTATGGGGACCCGTGTACCAGATTCTGGACAAAGAAACCTGATTCCTTTTTTGTAAGCCATCCTTCAACGATAACCACGGGAGAAAAAGAAATAAAAATTACGGTAACAAAGGGGAAAACTTTAGTTTCAGGAGCATCGGTATGCATATATAAAAAAGATGAAATATACGGCAGAGGGATTACCGACGGCACAGGAGAAATTATTTTCGTGTCGACGCCTGAGACCGACGGCAACTTAAAATTAGTCGTTTCCAAAACCGATTTCTTGCCTTATGAAGGATACATATCCGTCCAATCCGATTCTGCTTATGTAAAATATAAAAACTATAGTATTGATGGAGACAGCGTTCCTGAATCAGGAGAAGAAATCAAATTATCTCTTTCCTTAGAAAACACCGGAGCAATAACAGCTTTTAATATGTTTGCGAAAATTCTTAACTTATCTCCCTACCTGACACTCCTTGATACTACTCAATCCTATGGCAACTTATCAACAAAAGAAATAAAATCGAAAGAATATAGAATACGTATAGACAAATCCTGTCCCCCGGGGAATATTAATCTTAGTTTAAATATTTATAATAGCATTGATTCTTCCAGAGACACTTTTAATCTAAACATACAGGCGCCATTATTGACACATTACTCACATTCTGCTGACTCTTTGCACTTCATATCCCTGAGAATAAAAAATGCAGGAACGGGTAAGGCTAAGGCAGTAAATACTAAATTATCTTCCCTCACGGCCGGAGTTTCTTTGATTGACTCTTTAGAATATGCGGGAGATATTTCGGCTAATAATATTATACTATTAAGCGATTGTTTTAAGTTTTCCGTTGATAGTGGGACTCCACAATTTGCATTAGAAATTACGGATTCCTGTTCTCACATATGGAATGATACGTTTACCATTTCTTCTCTTAGTCCGCCGACTATTCTTGCTGCATTTGCCAAGCCTAACGGCATATCCGTTAACTGGAATTCAACCTCTGCTTATGGATATAACGTTTACAGGGCATCCGATACGACTCTTCTAAATTCCCAACTAATAAAAAATATATTCTCATTTGAAGATAAATCCTTAACGCCTTATGCAAGCTACTCCTATCTGGTAACTTCTGTCGACAACTCTCTCAATGAAAGCGACCTTTCGTCCCCTGTATCCGGTAGAAGTAATCCTCCTTTCAAGCAGGGCTGGCCTCAATCAGTCAAATACCCTTTTATAAATTCTCCCGTTGTTGTCGACCTTATCCCCGAAGAGCCGGGTTTAGAAATAATCGCAAATATGGATGACCAAAATATATATGCATGGTATGCTTCAGGAGAAGGCGTTTTTGCGTCTAATGGAACTTTTGCTTCAGGATTAGGAAGGTGTTGGACGGCCCCTGTTGTTGCAGACATAGATAAAGACGGAAGTTTTGAAATAATACGAGCGCAATCATGGACAAATACTCCGCAAATATTGGTGTTTGAAAAAGACGGCGTCCTTCGTACAAATTTCCCCGTGCAATTAGCGAACTGCGAAATAGCATCATTTTCATCCCCGGTCGTACAGGATCTGGATAAAGACGGAAATTTAGAAATTATACTGGCAGAGGAATGCTCGAATACCGGTAACGGCAGGAACAGCAGAATTTATGTGTTTAGAGAAAATGGAACTGGGTATTTAAATCCTGATGGAGTTTTTGCCATATGTGACACTTCAATGATAATGGTAGACCCAACTAAAGCGCCATCTGTAGGTATTTGTACGCCTGCCGTTGCAGACATAAACAACGATGACACCCTTGAGATTATTATGGGTTTTTCAAATTACAGTAAAAACGCTGCCAAACCTTCACTCTTTGCATGGAATGGAATAACGGGTCACATAGTTCCGGGTTGGCCGGTTTTTATAAAAGGTGTTGCTTCATCTCCGGCGATAGGAAATATTGACCCTTCATATCAGGGATTAGAAGTAGTCATTCATACCGGCGCGCCTAATAACTTCGTTTACGCTTTTCACTCCGACGGCACTTCCGTAACTAACTGGCCCAAAAACTGCAACTCGACCGATGCCTGGACGTGTATGTCGGGGCCAACCATCGGAGATGTTAACGGTGATGGAGAATTAGAAATAGCTCTTGCGGGAATAAATACATTTCACCTGTGGAAAGGCGATGGAACGATAATTACGGGCTGGCCTATAAGTTTATGCTTTATGAATCAGGTATCCCCGGCAACTCCTATACTTGCGGATATTGATGGAGACAATAAAATTAATTATATAGGTGTTTCGCTTCTTGACGGCACGATATATGCTTTCGAACCAAACGGTACGATTACTGCAGGTTTCCCAATATGTTCCAATGGCAGGACAGACGTAACGCCAATAGTAGGCGATATAGACTTTGACGGTAAAAATGAACTTCTATCTGCAACAAGAGACCGCGAAGTCCGTATATGGGAAGTAACAGGAACTAAAATAGAGTGGGGAACTTTCTGTCATGACAGGTGGCATACGGGGACTTATGGTTTTGTCCCGTACGACACATCTATAATCTCGGCAGAAGAAAAACAACAGCCATTTTGCTTTAAGCTCTTACAAAACGCACCTAACCCGGTTCGAGAAAGAACATCCATTCAATATTGTATAGGGGAAATGGCAACCAGAGTTAAATTAAATATTTACGATGCCTCCGGCAGATTGGTTAAGACTTTAATAGACAATAGTAACGTTAAACCCGGAAACTATAGTATAAGATGGGAAGGCATAAATGACAATGCCAAGAAAGTAGCCTCCGGAATATACTTCTATAAGTTAGAAACGGAAAATTTTAAAGCCACTAAAAAATTGGTACTTATCAAATAATATCTTTTTAATAACCAACCATTCCCCTATTTTAACTCCAAAAAACAAATTTTTGTCCAAAAATGGGAAGAAATGCGAAATTTTGGGAATAAATTTATATTGACTTACAACAATAAGGATATAATTTCCTGAAACCATTATGAAAAAACATTTTACAAATGTTAAGGTTGAGGGTTTGAAACTTAACATAGCGGACATTGCAATAGACAATTTTGTTGCCGCCATTGCAATTGCGGATACAAAAGGGAACATTATATACGCAAACAACTCTTTCCTTAAAATGTGGGAGCTTAAGGATAAAAAAGAAATCATAGGGAAAAACATTGCATCGTTAACGGGCAAAAAGAAAATACCACATAAATCATTAGAAAATATGTACAATACAGGAAACAAATTTGGACAAATGGACATAAAAAGGAAAAACGGGAAAACGATTACCGTTCAACATATTGCAAACATAATTAAAGATAAAATGGGAAAACCCATATGTATGATAGCCTCTTTTGTAGATACGACGGAATCAACAATAACTCACCAGTTATTGGTTGAGAGCGAAGAAAAGTTTCGTGTGCTTGTAAATAATTTTTCGGACATAGTAACGATTCTTGATTCCAGAATGAATATCCGGTATATAAGTCCTTCCGTAGAAAAGGTACTCGGGTATAAAAAAGAATTTTTCATTGGCAAAAACGTTACTCTCTTGATTCATCCTGACGATTTTACAAAAGTCAGCGCAGAAATTAACCGCAAGGATAAACAACCTGCCGGAGGCACTCGTTTTATTGAATTCCGCATTAAGCATAAAAACGGGGAATGGGTGCATTTTGAAGTTATTGCGAATAATCTGCTTAAAAATTCCACGGTAAGAGGGATAATCATAGATATGCGGGATATCACCAAACGGAAGAGCACAGAAAAGGAATTAAAGAAGTCCGAGATATATATACGGACAATGTTTAATTCTATAGCTAACGGAATTATGGTAATAGATGCCAATGCTAAAATACTCGATGTTAACGATTTTCTTCTTTATATGTTTGGGTATACTAAGAAAGGGGACGTTATCGGGAAAAGTTGTCTGGAATTCCTGGCAAAAAAAGAGCACATCAAGGCATTCAGAGGAATAAAATACACGTTAAAAGAAGATTTCAGAACGGGCAAAAAATACAGGCAAGTAAGATATGTCGCCGTGAAAAAGGATAGCACTGTTTTTCCCGTAGAAGTAACAGCAGCGCCTTTAGAAGAGGAAGGCGTTCCGTATGATTCAACAAAAATTGTTATCGTGTTGACAGATATCAGCAAGCGGATAGAAGCAGAGAACAAAACAAAGGAAGCGGAAAAAAGGTTTAAAACCATATTTGAAAATGCAATAGACGGGTTACTTTTAATAGACATAGAACCCAAAAAATTTATTGCCGGAAATAAAATGATGTGTAAAATGCTTGGGTATTCCCAACAAGAAATAAAAAAGCTTGGAGTTAAAAACGTTCATCCTCCGAAATTTTTACCTTACGCCATTCAAGAATTTGAAAAGCTTGTAAACAAAGAAATTACATTAACGAAAGATATTCTATTTAAGAGAAAAAATGGCAGCACGTTTTATGCCGATGTTAGCGCATCTCCGATAATGTTATCCGGCAAAGAATATTTAATGGCTATTTTTAGAGACAGCACCGAGCGAAGGAAAACGGAGCAACTGGAAAAGCTTCTCATAATGGGACAATTGTCCGGCGGGATAGCCCACGAGTTAAGGAACCCGCTTGGGGCTATCAAAAACAGCGTTTATTTTCTTAATATGTCCCTTGAAAAGCCCCGTCCGGAAATCAAAGAAGCCCTTGAAATTTTACAAAAAGAAATATCTACATCCGAAAGGGTTATCAACAGTTTATTACATTTTGCCTCTCCCAGACCTCCAATCCAACGTAACACGGATATTAACGCGGTTGTTCAATGGGCATTATTTCATATAAAAGTCCCGTCAAATATTAAAGTCATTATTCAGCTCGGGGAAAAATTACCTTCCATTCCGGCAGACCCCGAACAACTGAGACAGGTATTTGGAAACATTCTGATTAACGCCATACAGTCAATGCCAAAAGGAGGGAAATTATTAATAAAATCCGGATTGCATAGATCGGGATGGTTATATTTTTCTTTTACGGATACGGGAGTAGGTATACCCGACAAAAATATGGGGAAAATTTTCGAACCCTTTTTTACAACCAGAGCGAAAGGAGTCGGGCTCGGGTTATCGGTTAGCAAGATCTTTGTGGAACAGCATGGGGGGATTATAGGAGTGCAAAGTAAAGTCAACAAAGGGAGTAGTTTTACGGCAAAGCTGCCTATAATTAAGAGAATATGGAAAAAGAAAACAACATTTTGATAGTTGATGACGACGAGGGCACCTGTAAAAGCCTTAAGTTAATATTTAATAAGAAAGGATACAAAGTTGATACGGCTGTCTCGGGAGAAAGCGCCATAAAACAGATGCGAAAAAAATCATTTAATGCGGCAGTGCTTGATATAAAACTTCCCGATATAGAAGGAGTTGAATTAATAAGTTCTTTCCGGAAAACAAACCCGGGAATAGCAATAATCGTAATTACTGCGTATGCATCTTTGAAAACTGCAATGCGAGCAATAAATGAAGGCGCAAACGCTTACATTACAAAACCTATCAATATTTATGAATTGCTGGATAAAATAAAAGAGTTGCTGACAAAGCAGGAAAAGCAAAGTTTTTTGGAAACGGAATACCGTAAATTAATAAAATACAAACAAACAAAAAAGGAATTACTGAAAGAAAAGGAAAAAATAGAAAACCTAAAAATACCGTATAAGCTTTACACTTCCATTAAATATATAAAACAAAATTACAAGAATCCTCATCTTGGCATAAAAGATATCGCTTCTGCGGTGGGAATGAACATTAAAAGTCTTTCTCGTTTATGGAAATCATATATGGAGTTAAGCCCGAAAGATTTCTTAAATAATCTCCGCATAGAAAAAGCGATAAGTTTGTTAATGAAGACGGATTTGCCTATTTCACAAGTAGCTAAAAAAATCGGGTTTTCAAAAGAATATTTTTGTATAGTATTTAAGTCTCGAATACAGCAAACTCCTATGAAATATAGGAAATCACATTGTATAAAAAGAGAAAATAGGGCAAGAAAGGAGCCCCAGGAAACAAACTCAGCCAAAGGCTGAGTCCGCTCCGGCGGAAAAAAGTAGAATTTGTTTGTTTTTAGCGCTTGGAACTTATCTCGGTCGGGTAAGTTCCAAGCGTTTCGTGTAAATACTAAACCGCTCTCCAAAGAACAGATAAAAATAAAAAAAGATAAATTCAGACAGGATTAACAGGATTGAATTGCAGGGAAGTTATTTCTTCACATCGTAGGGAACGCATATCCTCCAAATCCGCCTGAGGCGGAGCGGGACAAGTATGCTTTCCCTACCCACCTATGTCTCAGAATGCAACATTACAGATTAGCAAAATACATTTCAAACAAAAAACTTGCAAAAAATAAGTTCTGGTAGTATATGGTATAATAGGTGGTTGGATATGAGCGATACTAAAAAGAATAGTATTTTAATAGTTGATGACGATGAAAGTACCTGTAAGAGCTTAAAGCTTATATTCGATAAAAAAGGATATAAAGTAGACATAGCATTATCCGGGGAAAAAGCTTTAGAAAAAATTCAGAATAATTTTTTTAACCTGGCGCTACTGGATATTAAATTACCTGACATAGAAGGCGCCGATTTAATAACTCCATTTATCAAATTGCAGCCAAGCATAGTAATAATAATAATAACCGGGTATGCTTCTATGGAAACCGCAATGTGGGCATTGAATAAAAACGTTTTTGCGTACATTACAAAACCTTTGATTATGGATGAACTGCTGGAAAAGATAGATGAAGCAATGGGAAGGACGCGAAGCAAAAAATTGCTGCCCGAGAAAACACTCTCAGAATTAAAAACAACAAAAGATGAGACAAAAGCAATAAAAACGCACATTAAACTTTATAAAGCAATTAAATATATAAAAGAAAATTATAAAAAAACCAAATTATCTTCGGAAGAAATAGCTGATACTGTCGGAATGCAGTGTAAAAGTTTTTCCCGTATGTGGAAGAAAACAATGAATACAAGCATATCGGATTATATAAACAACCTAAAAATAGAAGCAAGCAAAACAATGCTTACGAATACTCCTATGTATATTTCACAGATAGCACACAAGTTAGGCTTGACACATAAACATTTTTGCAGGCTTTTTAAAACCAAAGTAGGCGTATCCCCGAATCAATATAGGAACTCTTCTCAACGGTGAACGGAAAAACAAAATCCAAGTAACCGCACCTGTCTGCCGGTCGGATAGGCACAGAGAGATCCTCCTCCAAACACACTGGCGGACAAGTTCGCTACACTCAGGATGACAGAAAGACACGAAAACAGAGAATGTATAGTCCTTCAAGCTAAGGCACTCAAGCAAGAGATTATACGAGATAAAATAAAACGATTCCGGAGATAACAGGTAGAATATTCGAGAATAAACACGAATTAGCGCGAAACCAATTTGAGCTGGGGTGGGCGTCAAACTTCCCCGCAAAATATTCAGGGCATTATCCTCCCCTCCAAACAGACGGTGTGCAGGCAAGCAGAATGGCGGACAAGAAGCCCCGTTCTACCCAATAAAAAGATTTCAAGAGAGTGTTTCCCCAATAAGATTGTCGTTGACACTTTCTTATTATTTGCTTATTCTAAAACTCTATGGATAAAACTGCGCTAATCATCGGTGCAGGTCCGGCGGGTCTGACTGCGGCGTATGAACTACTGGACAAAACAAATATCAAGCCCATTATTTTTGAGCAAAGCAACGACATCGGCGGGATTTCAAAGACCGTAAATTACAAAGGGAACAGGATAGACATTGGCGGGCATCGTTTTTTTTCCAAGTCAAAAATAATAATGGACTGGTGGCAAAACATTTTCCCCTTACAGGGTGCTCCCGCAAAAGACGACTTGATTTTAAAAAGAGTTTCCGGTTTCCCGCAGGAAGCATTTTCAAGAAAAATCAAAGACAGCACTGTCTCAAAAATAAAAGCTCCTGACCCGGAAAAAGAAGATAAAGTGATGTTAATACGAAACCGCATTTCGCGAATAATATTTTTAAGAAAGTTTTATGATTACCCGTTAAGTCTAAATAAAGATATGGTGTCAAAACTAGGCATTCTTACTATGGCGAAATTCGGGTTCAGTTATTTAAAGTCCATAATGTTTCCAATCAAACCGGAAAACTCTCTGGAAGATTTTTTTATCAACCGTTTCGGGAAAGAATTATACCTGGCTTTTTTTAAGAATTATACGGAAAAGGTATGGGGAATTTCCTGTAAAGAATTAAAGCCCGAATGGGGAATGCAGCGAATAAAAGGCGTTTCGGTAAAGGAAGTTCTGAGAGATGCCATTAGAAATTCACTGTCCGGGAACAAAAACCTTGAACAAAAAAATAAAGAAACATCATTGATAAGACAATATATTTATCCGAAATATGGTCCCGGGCAACTGTGGGAAGAAGTAGCAAACATAATAACAATGGCAGGCGGAGAAGTTCATAAAAATCAAAAAGTTATCGGGATTACCCGTGAAAAAAATAAAATAACCGGTGTTAAAATCAAAGATACCATTACGGGAAACACAAATACTATAGAAGGAGATTTTGTTTTTTCGACTATGTCCGTAAAGGAGTTAATAGAAGGAATGGGAAAGAGTGATATCCCGCAGGAGATAAGAGAGACCTCTCAGGGGTTGACTTATCGCAGCATTGTCGTAGTAGGATTTTTGCTTAACAAAATGAAAATCAAAAACGATACCAAAATTAAAACCATTAACGATATAATCCCGGACAATTGGATATACATACAGGAGCCGGAAGTCCAGGCGGGGCGGCTTCAAATTTATAACAACTGGAGTCCTTATATGATAAAGGATATGACAAAAGTCTGGCTGGGAATGGAATATTTCTGTAATGAAGGGGATGAATTCTGGAATAGCGATGACGAGAAGACCGTTAGTTTTGCAAAAGAAGAATTATTAAAATTGGACATTATATATGAAGAAGATATACTGGATAAAATTGTCATAAGAATGCCAAAAGCTTATCCTGTTTATTCGGGAACATATAATAAAATAGACGCGATAAAAAACTACTTGAACGGATTTGAGAATTTGTTTTTAATAGGAAGGAATGGAATGCACAGGTATAACAACCAGGATCATTCGATGCTTTCGGCGATAGTTGCGGTTGAAAATATAATAAAAGGGGCAAAGGGGAAAGACAACATATGGAATGTAAATACGGAGCAGGAATACCAGGAAAAGTAAAGCGATACATTCCCTGGGGTATTTTATTAATTGCGTTTTCGCTTTTATTCATACGGTTATCTTTTTTGTGTTTCTGGGGAGATGAAGCTGGGGTAGTAGAGGTAATAACGCGCAAGATAAAACATTTTTATGAGGGCGGGCATCCTTGTTTATATTATATTTTTGCGTATTTATGGACTAAGATTTTCGGGATAAGCGAAGCCGGGTTAAGGTCGTTTTCTTCATTGTGTGCAATAGGTACAGTTTTTGTAAGTTACAAATTAATATCCAGAGTTACGGACAAAAAGACTGCTTGTTTGAGTATTTTATTGTTATCGCTTTCGCCGTTTTTTATCCTTTTTTCGAGAATGGGACGATACTATTCGTTAACGGGTTTGCTCAGCATTTCTTCTTTGTATTTTTTCCGGAACTTTTTTGAGAAGGACGACATAAAGAGTAAAATATTTTACACTCTTGTAACGGCAGCTCTTTTTTATACCGAGTATTTTGCGGGAGCAACCATTATTATAATAGAAAATTTATACGTGCTTTTCAGGAAGAGAAATCTCCTGTTTTTGAAAAAGTGGTTTTTAAGCCAGCTGGTAATTCTGTTGGCGTTCAGTCCTTTTATAGGGATTTCGGTTTCGCAAGTTACCGCTTGTTACAAGGACATTCCCGTGGAATTATCAACCGGGTTAAAAAGTATGGTAGTTAAGTTGTTTTGTATTTTGTATGATTTTTGTTTTGGAGAGACTATTTTACCTCTGGAGTTATGGGTAGTAATTCCCGGGGTTCTGGTATATTTAATTTGTTTTATAAACAGTATAAAAAGAGTAGGACTTTTATCTATTTTCTTACTTCTGGTTCTACCGATTAGTATGGTAGTATTCCTGACTTCCGGTTATACGCCGGCAGTTCCGATAGCGCATATAGCAAGGATACTGTTGTTCATCGCTCCTTTATGTTATGCGATAATAAGTATCGGGATGCTTAATTTAAAGAACAGGGTTTTGCGAATGGGATGTTTTATTATTATTGTTTTAATTTCCTGTTACGGGTTAAGGAATTATTTTACCAAATCTCATTTTATCAATCCGCATTATATAATCCCGTGGAAAGAAATCGTTCAGGATATAAAATGCAAGGCGCTTCCCGGGGACAGGATATTAACCCCGGATATGTGTTTTGAATATTATTCAAAAAATTTATTAGACTTAACGGCGTTAAGTTTTTACTCTATCAAATCCGGTATAGAGGACTCTGCGTGTTCTAGAATATGGCTTGTAGTGAGGGACAGGGGGCAAAGGAACGTAGTTAAAAGAGACAACGCATCAATGGACAGTCTTGATAAATACGGGTTAAAGGAGATAATGCAAAAAGGGTATGTTAAGCTCAGTCCGCTGGATATTTACTTCAAGGAAAAGTTGTTAAAGAGGGAAGTCTGGGATTACAATGTGAAGGTGTTTTTATATGCGAAAGATTCGACAGGGTATCGTTTAAGTTTGTGACAATTAGAATTATTTATGGGGAGGTTGGATCATCCGCTCCAATCCGTCTCAGAGTGGATTGCATCTATCCTTTGTGTTCTATATGTTTTGATTTCCTGCTTTTAGCGGTAGAAAATCTTTTGATGATAGTTATCAAGAATTTCCATCCCGGGGGCGATATTTTTTAATTCAAAGATTTCCTTGACGGACGACTTTTTTTAATTTAATGTGCATTTAAAGTCACCATAAAAAGTAAATCGTATTATGAAACACAGCAACATTTTAATCGTAGACGACAACAGGAGTTTTTGTCTTTCGCTGAAAAAACTACTACTAAGAAAAGGGCACACGATAGACATTGCCCTAACCGGGAAGGAAGCTCTCACAAAACTGAAAGACAAATTTTTCAATATTATTATCCTTGATATTCGTTTACCTGATGCGGACGGGTTGGAATTAATCCCGCATTTTAAAGCAATACATCCGAATATGGAAGCGATTATAATAACCGCATATCCTTCTTTTAAGAACACGATGCAAGCTGCAAACAAAGGCGTTTCGGGATACTTCACGAAACCCCTGAACATAAAAGAGGTTTTAGGGAAAATTGACAGTGTTCTCGAAAAGCAGTGTATTTCAATGGAGAAGGAAAAACTACTTGATGCAATAAAGTATAAATTTGTCGGGCATAAACAAGAGGATACGAGTGTAATAGGGGATATTGAAGATTTGCCTTTCAGGATAAGGAAAGCGGTTCGTTATATAGAGAAGCATTACAGGGATCCGGAATTATCGGTAGCGGATATAGCGGCGGCGGGAGGGATGCATCCCGGGTATTTTTCTTCTTTATGGGGGGAGACGACAAAGACGAGTGTATCAAGTTTTATAAACGAGCGCAAGATAGAAAAAGCAAAAAATTTATTACTGCGTAAGAATGCGTACATTTCTCAGGTAGCATATGAAGTAGGATTAAAGCCGGATTACTTTTCCAAAGTTTTTAAGCGGCTAGTAGGAGTTTCTCCGAAACGGTATCGCAACGAGACCCTCCCGGGAACAAGAAAGCACAAGAGAGATTAATATTTTACTATGAATTTTTCTTGCCAAATAAAATTAATCACATAATTTTTGCCATAATAATTGAATATTGTTTTCTTGTTATTTGGATTTAAGATTATTTAGTTGACGGAATGAATTTACAAAATAACATACTTATTTTTTAAGCCGAAAGGAAACGAATGAACTTTATAGTATTAATGTTTACTTGTTTAAGCGTTCAAAACAGTGACTCTTTAGCCGAGGAGCAGCGCTTGAAAATAAAGGTGGAAAAAGTATCCGTTGCCCCTGTGATTGACGGAAAACTTAATGATGAATGTTGGGATGAAGCATCTGTCTGTTCGAGTTTTGTCCAGACGGCTCCTTTTTGCGGGAAAGCGTCAACAACAAAGACAATAGTAAAAGTAATCCGGGATTCCAAAACTTTATTCGTATCTTTTTACTGCCCGAAGCAGAATAGAAAACCCGTAGCGGGAGTTGTCAAGGAAGACATTCTTGGAATGAACGACCAGGCAATGATAATTCTTGATACATACAATGATAAAAACAAAGCGTACCTTTTTGCAGTAAATCCCCTGAACGTAAAAACGGAGGCAAAGATTTCAAAAGACGGCAACGTGATTGATACGCAGTGGGACGAAATCTGGTATTCGGGAGTTTCCGTAAGTGATACGGGATGGACTGCCGAGTTTGCGATTCCGTTTAACAATTTGCATTTCAACACGGAAAGCGGATACAAATGGGGCGCAAATTTTGTGAGAGTGGATTATGAAGATTTGCCCGAATCGGAATGGAGCGTATGGAGTTATACGGGAGCGAATCCTTATCGCGTTTCCAAAACAGGGGAATTCATTTTTAAGGAAAAACCGGTTCCGTCGTCACCGCTTACGATTATGCCTTATGGCGCAATAAGAGGAGAAAAAAAGAACATCGGCGGGGACATAAAAAGAACGGTTCTTACTCTTATGGACCTTGGATTTAGCCTGTATACGGACCCGAATTATTACGACGTAAACCAGAATAAAGTTTTAATAACTCCCACAAAAGAAGAAGTGCTGACGATTCCCGAGGAAAGGAATATTCTCGTTGAGAACCGTACTTTTCTTTTTTCGCCGTATCCTTTAATTAATACGAGAGTAATGGACAGCATAAAATATGCGTACAGGATATCGGGGAAAGCAAGAGAATATGATGCGGCTTATTTAAATGTAAACACGATGAAGCCGGAACAAAATTATTCTTTCCTTTGCATAGAGAGGGAATTTTTCAGGGGGTCGAGCGTATCGTGGTATGACTTAAAAGTGGATACCAACAGGGTAATGAGCACGCAGTTGGATTTTTCTTTGCCGAGAGAGATCAGACCGGAGTTCCAGTATTCCTGGAATTTAGGCGAGAAAGCGCCGTCGTTATTTTATTGCAACGTTTCAAGAGAGACGCCGTTATTTTCGGTAGGTGCTGGGTATGTGAACGTTAGTCCGAAATTCAGGGCGAATATGGGGATGTTTCCGGACAGCGGGCAGGATTACTGGGTAATGGGAAATTACAATTTACGAATGAGTAAAATCATATATAAAATCACGCCGTCTTTTTCGTATAATAAGGACACTTCAAGCGCGGGAATTTGTTTATTGTTGAAAAACGGGATTGAGGGCGGAGTATGGGGATGGCAGGAAAACGATAATCATTCAAGTTTATATGATAATAAAACATATTTTATAGGATATAATAAAGACAACTGGGCGCCGATGGTGAGGGTTTCGTATCTTCCCTGGCCGGAGAAGGTCTGCTTGGCGGGCAGGTTAAGTTTTTTTGGGAAAGTAGCGCCTGATTTTGAAGTTTCGGTGCTGCATTTAAATGGGGATTCGGTGAGTGTGGATTTGGGGTTAAGCGGAAGGGCGGGCGAGAAAGTTTCGTTCCGTATATTTAGTGAAAAAGGGAAGGAAACGGATTTGGTTTCTACGAATGGGGTGTTGAGGTATAGGTTTAAACCGGAAGGATATTTCTCCGTAGCGTATGGAGAAACAAGAAACATAAACAGGGAAGATTTAACGAGAAAAGATTACGTACTTGAGGCAAAAATTTATTATCAATTTGGAGTGGCGGTGGAGAAGCTTTCGAAGCTGGCGTTTTAAAATGAACGATATAACAAATAATAATTTTACGGATACAGGAACTCTGAAATCTGAAAGTTGTATAAAACAAAACAATTTCCTCCGGGTATGAAACACGATATGGGAGGAATCACTTTTGGAAGTTTTATTTTCGTATGTCCTGGACAGATTGAACTGGGGATTTTGCCACACGAAAGTGCTCACGTATCGCAATATGGTAGTCTTGGACCTTTATTTATTCCTGCTTATATTACACAGGGACTTGGAGCAGGACTTAATCACGATCTAATCCAATTGGAAATTGATGCAAACTGGGAATCGTGGATAATAGACCATAGGAGATAGGAGGAGAATAATGAAAAGAGTATTAAAATTATTTATATTCTTATTTGTTTTTTTGTTGATGGGGTGTTTTTTTGTTCACCCGGTATATATTAACAATTCAATTAATCACAAGATTGGTTTATATAGGGAGGGTGGCTATGTTGGAGAGATACCCTCCGATACTATTATTGAAGTTGGACAAATAATGAATGATGCAGGTGGTAAGGATTTCCAGACGTTGTTTGTGGCTGCAACGGAAGAAAAAGTAATTTTTTCAAAATGCGTTTCTTGGAATGAACTTGAGGGACAGGAATGGGCATTGACAATAATGGACCAAGGAGATACTGCTACAAAGGCACTTGAACGTTTCGTTTGTGCATTAATGAGTCCGAAGGAAGGCGATACAATTAAATTAGATTGGACAAGTCAAGATACCCTTATAATTTTAACACACTTTGGAGCGCCTGAAAAAGGGAAATGGAATGAATTATATAAAAACAACTTACTAACCGAGGATATAAAAAAAGCATACGAAGCATATCTTAATACGGAAAATTTTAAAAAGTTCAGGGATAAATTACGTAAATATGTATTGAAATTATTTGAAACTGATAAATTATCTTATGGAAAATGGCGATGATACGGCAGCAAAAGAGTAAAAACTATAAATTCTGGGACTAGCTGGATGATAAGTTTGATAGATAGATATGAAAATCATAAATAATAGCATTTTAAACAGGGAGGGACTTATGAGTAAAAAAATATTCTTTTGTTTAGGAATTTTGGTAATGCCTATATTGGGGTTGGCACAAAACTATACCGCGCCGGTGATTGGTTAGACGATAATAAAAAATGAAAAAAATAAATAATAACGATACTACCGTAAATGAAAAAGATTAATACCAGATTAACACAGAAACAGAAATATATTTCGTGAAGTTTGCAGCAGGAAATTATAAAGAAACGAGGAAGTTAGTGTTGATGAAATAGAGAACGAAAAACAGGGTAGAGGTGGGAGCACGTGCTCCCAGCTACCCATATTATTTATAGGGATATTATTGGGAACAAATGTATTTGCAGGTGCGCCGAATGTTTTATGGACAAAGACTTATGGGGGACAGTGAAAAAGCATTTCATTCCGGTAATAATTCTTATTTTTTTGGGAAATAACGGATTTGCTAAGTCCAGGGAAAATATTCCATCGGGATTATTTCTGTCCGGCAATTTTGGTTTTGGTATTTATGAAAATCTTGCAAAAGCCAAAAATCACCCTTTTGTTGATTCTGTTTTCTTAGATAAAAGGAATGGTTGTTTGTGTGCAGGATTTAAATTGGAATATGGTTATTCTATAGTAGATATAAGATTTGTTTATGATAAAAAATGGTATGATGTTTCAAAAAATCCAGTACCATCAGACACAAGTTTAGATACCTCATATGCATTTGGAGCTACATATATACCATTAACGATAGGAGTACATACATTGCCTTCTAGTTTGCCATTTCAAGTTGTACCTGAAATAGGATTTTGTTGGAATAACGAATACATATCTAAAAAACACAGGGGTGCAAAAGAGGCTTACCGAGAAGAGATAAGAGAGACCGGAACTATGTGTGGAATTTCTTGCATATATGATAGATATTTAGTTGGTGGAATGCTTTTTTTTAAAGGTGGGTATTTTTTCAGCAATCTCCCTACATTTAAAATGAATACTTATTATTTGCAATGCAGATTAACCGGGGCAAACTCTAAAAATAAAACCTTATTTTTTGGAGAAGGAGAAACAGGATTTTCAATGAAAACAGATGGACGAAAATCTTTTTACATTTCCTTCGGATTCGGGCTTAATTTGCTTACACTCTCTGAATTAGGCACTATTTAAATTAATAAAATATATGAAAAAATAAGGGGGAGGAAAAATGAAGAAATATTTATTGATAGTAGTTTTGGGAGTGTTGATAACCGGATGCGGGAAGGAACCTGCTTCAAGATATGATAATTATACTCTTCAAGGGACTGTATACTTTGGGGGCGCGGAGATAGCGGGAGACTCCGTAGAAATGACTCATTGGGCATATGAAGACACTACAACAAAAAAATACATAGATACTGTTTTAACAGATTCAATTGGACAATATCGTTTTGAATACGTCAGCGATACTTCCCATGCTTTTAATATGCCGTTCAAAGTTCGCGCAAAGAATAGCACCGGTACGTGGTCTTCTTTTCAATGGGATAGTGTAGGTCCTAACGAAACCGTAACATTGGATTTTCATCTGTAAAAAAGAACGGAAAACAAAAAACGGAAAGAATTTTTGGACGCACCCTCCAAACAGAACGGCGGGCCATGCCCTCCTATCAAGTAACTCCAATAAATAGTCTGAACGGCGGGCAGGCCTAACGGCAGGTAAACAGGCAGGAACAAATAAATAGTCTGAACGGCGGGCAGGCCCTCCTATCAAGTAACTCCAATAAATAGTCTGAACGGCGGGCAGGGATAAACGCAAATAAACACAGATAAAAAAAACAGAAGACAGAAAGAAATAATCACAGAGAGATTCTTCGTCTTCCTTCGACTGCGCTCAGGACAAGTCGCTCAGAATGACAACACTACCGAAAAACACGAAAACGGAGAACGGAAAACGAAATACAAAAAAATAGACAGGATTAACAGGATAACAAATAACGGAAGGAATTTTTGGACGCATAAATTCCAGCAGAGCTGGATAACTTAGAGTAATGCTCCTATGTCGTAAACTCTAAGTAATCACAAAATAACACAGAAAACACTTGGATTAAAAAATTAAAACAGAAGGGAATTTTGCGCACAGATTAAGAAAGATTAACACAAGAAAAGAAACAACAGATTTATTTTAACAGGGACTTGCTAAGATTGACAAGAGATAAAAGATAGCCCCTACAATATTCCAACAAAAGTGGAACAGAGCACAATCACCGCCAAGGCGGGATGTTCCAGATATTCCATTTGAAATCCTGACTGCCGTCAGGCAAGTTGTGCCTACATTTTATACAAGAGAGAAAACCGGCTCAGGGGGACAGAAAGACGGAGCACTACATTTTATACAAGAGAGAAAACCGGCTCCGCCTACGGCGGGATCTCCGCTTCGCTTCGACGGCGAGATCTTCGCTTCGTTTCGACGGGGAGGGGAAAAAAATTGATAAAAATAAGTTTTGTGGTTGACAAACAGGCGATAAGAATTCATACACTATAATAAGGATAATCCCATACAAAGTGGTTTGATTTTCGAGAGTTTGGATAGATTATAAGATTACAGCTTTTAATATAGAATAAAATAGGGGGGGATATGATAGGATTACTTTTTGTATTTTTGAAAGTTTCCTCTGCGAGCGTTACTTCCGATGCTCTTGAGCCGATGGGCGAAATGAAGTTAACCGGCGACGTGTCAAAAGAAGTGATTGTCGGGAACATTCCCCGGCCCGGGAAGAACAAAATTGTTTCGAAAGTTTCGAAAACGGCAGATAACTGGGTGCAAACGGATTCCCACTCGTTCAGCGGCAGGATAAAGAACAACAGTCAGTATTACGTGAAAGCCAACGCTTCAGGATTGACACCTTTTTCGGCTGACGGGAACCTGACTTCCACGGCGTTACAGGCGATTAATGCGGTGCCCGGTTGGTTACAGATGCAGTTATTGGATAATCTTGCGCGTTTAAGTTCAAGCACGCAAAACATTTATGCGAATTTAATCATAAGCAGTCCTGTTTTGTGGAAGGATGAGGTAGCGTTTGTGATTGCTACTGTTGATTCTGCGATACTTGAGCATCACAAAAACAGTCCTACGATGTTTACGGACAACGCAAAATATATTTACAAAGCCGACAGCGTGCTTGATTACGTAAGGCTTGTAGAGTATGCGGATTATACGACGGCAAAGTACAAGGTAGCGAACAACGGGAGTGACACGACGGAAGTGGAAATTCCGTATGAAACGTATTACTGGAACGTAGTTCATCCCGTAAACACGAATGAGGCTCCTGTTTATGTAAATCCGCGCATAGCGGATATGGGCGCTATGGGGTTGGGAGAGGCGGCGCCTCCGACGGGAAAGTTCTGGAGAGAGCATTTATTTAATTATCCGGATACCGCGGAGAAGACGGTAACGAGCGAGTATGGTCCTTCGAAGACGATAAATGCGGGGACGGTTTCTCCGATATTAAGGACGAGGTTATCAGGCGAAAAAATTTTATACAACAATAAGATTGACGTATCGAGTAATAACGGCGCGGTTGGGAAGCTAACGGACTGGATAAGGGAGATAATGGTATTTGCGGCGAGCGATGGTGATGTGTGGAATAACGAAAGGCCGTGGCAGCCGAATCGTATTTATCATTTACACAGGGGACGTTGCGGTGAGCATGCCTGTATTTTAAGCGCGGCGGGCAGAAGCGCGTTAATTCCTATGGCGACTCCGTACGACTTAACGAGAGACCACACATGGAATGAGTGGTATGACACGGGTTGGCACGGATGGGAGCCGATAAACACTTACGTTAATTCGACGGCTCATTACGAAGCCGACGGCTGGGAGTTTCGAATTTTATTTGCCTGGCGCGGGGACGGTTATACGTGGAACGTGACGCCGACATACAGTCAGCACAGCACTTTGACAGTAGCGGTAAAAGACAAGAGCGGGCTTCCGGTAGACGGGGCGAGGGTGTATGTTTACACTGTGCATTACAGCGGGGACCCAATCGGTGTTAGCGATAAAAAGTATACGGATTCTGACGGCATGGTAGATTTTCAGATAGGCGAGAACATACAATATTATGCAAGTGTAAGCGCGGGGAGCAGAGGGACTAATCCTGCAACCGGTTATGTAAGCGTGGTAACAAAATCCGGTGTGGGACAGCAGTACACCTGGAATTGCAATCTTACGGGGGATCAACCGAAGGTACAGGCATCACAGGGGACTTTGGGTGACCCGACAAGGTATTACAAGATAGACGTAAATTTTGATATTCCGCAGGAGATAGTGCGTGGGAAGGCAATATTTGCGAACGAGTTCAACAATGGGAGTGCGCGGACGTGCTGGCAGAGGTACGGGTATTATACGGACGAGCCGCAGGACATTGAATTTTTCATCTGCAATGCGACGGAATTTGCCAAATACCAGAGTGGTTCAGCTTTTCAGGCATTTGAGATAGGGAGCAACGTGGATGCGGGGGTCGTAAGTTTTATTTGTCCGAAGGATGACTGGTATGTGGTATTTTCGACAAAGGATTTAGTGGAAAACGAAGAAGCCATTAATCTTAACGTAAAGCTTTATACTAATTTGACGGCGGTGGAAGAACCTTCAATTGCGGATTTTGCCTGCCTGACCGGTAGGCAGGGATTGGGGAATGTGGAATTGAAGATAATAAAGGATAAGATTTGTCTGTCCGTTCCTAATGACTATTGCCCTAATACACTAATAACGATTTACGATTTAAGTGGAAGGATGAAAGAGGTTGTATATAGTGGAATATTAAGTAAAGGGGATTATGAGTTTACGCCGAAAGTGAAAAAGAACGGGGTGTATTTTGTTACATTAAAAGCGGGTGAACATAATATAACGAGGAAGTTAATTTTGGTGAAATAATGAGCGGGGTGTCCAGCGGAGCTGGATAGCGACCTCTAAGTCCCGATAAATCGGGACAAGAGTCTGCTATATTTTGTGAGGGTGAGAGCGGGGGAGTATAAGGAAACCAAGAAGTTGATATTGGTGAAATAGAGCCCAGGGGAAACGGACACGAAAGAAAAACGTAGAGACAGATTATAATCTGTCCTATTTTCTTGACAATATGGATTTTCTAATATAATTTTTTCGTAAAGCAATGCAAGAATGGATAATTGAGTTTTTAATTGTAGTAATCGTTTTGCTTCCACTCATAATATGGCACGCTAAAACACACGTTTATAAATGCCCTAAATGTGGTTTTATTTTTAAAATATCTCTGTCAAAAGATTTCCTCAGCCCTCACCTCCCCGGTAAAAAACTCCTTCGTTGCCCAAGCTGCGGACATAAAGAATGGGCGAAAGAATTTAGAAAAAACGGATAGTAAAAACTGTAATAGATAGTAACAGAGAAACTGATATTGATGAAATGAAAGGGTGAACTCTAAGTAGTTCATCCCTGACATTGGTGAAATGATAAACACAGATGGACACGGATGCCCCGCTGAGCGGGGTAACTTAGAGTAATATTCCTAACAGAATAAACTCTAAGTAACTGACACGGATAGACGCAGATAACAAATCAAAGCCCTTCTGCTGGAGCAGAAGGGCTTTCTTTATCCTGAGTTTAACGGGTAGGAAGCATCTCCGGAAGGAGGTTTGCACGATATTTCAACAAAAGGGGAACAAAGCACAATCACCGCCAAGGAGGCGCGATGTTCCAGATGTCCCATTAAATCCTGACTGCCGTCAGGCAAGTTGTGCCTACATTTTTTATTTCGTCGGGGGCAGTTGCCCCCGACCTACCCCGCCTACGGCGGATTTCGCTATCGCTCAACCAATACCAGAACGGGCGACTTCCCGCTTCTGGCGGGATTACCCAGAATCTTTTGTGGGAGGGATTTCTATCCTGAGGGGCCAGGAAATTTTCTTGACATTAGCAAAGCGCGATATAAATTAAGTACTTTAAGGGGGAACATAATTATGAATATACAAAGAAGTAGATGTAAAGAAATAGTATTACCTTTTTTCCTTTTATTCGTTTCCTCAGTAGTTGTGGGGCAGGGGAATAAAAATGCGGATAGTTTATTTAAAGAAGCAGAGCAGTTGCGGCAAGAGGCATTTACAGAAGCAGACACCCTCAAATATTTGAAGACAATAGAGATATTGAAAACTATTATTAAAGAATATCCTGAAAGCGAGAGAGCGCCCGAAGCTTATCTTGGAATAATGAGTGTTCAAGTTAATAACCTTATGGGGCGCGAGAACTATCGAAAGGCAGTTCAAGAGGGTAAAGAAATGTTAAAGAAATATCCGGCTAATGCCATGGCATATAAGGTTTATAATTTTCTTTATTATACATATTCTCTTTGTCTTTACGATTACCAAAGTGAATTGGAAACAATTAAAAGAATACTGGAATTATACAAGGACAGTTTATCCTCTCGTGAAAAAGTTCAATATCATAACACAATTTCTTATGCATACGGAAAATTAGGAGATACAAAAATCGCAATAAAAGAATTGGATTCTCTTTCGGAAAAATGTGAGGACAAGGAATTTAAAGAATATATTGAAAGGAGAAAACGGTTTTTATTGGCAATCGGAAATAAATGGCAAGTCAGGGAATCAGACCATCTGAGAATTTTTTGCACGCAAGGGTCTCCTGCTAAGCGAGATATAGAAAAAGTCATATCCGAGCACGAGAAAGCATATAAAGAAATTTGTGATTTTTTAGGGGTAAGTGTTCCCGTCAAGATAGAATATTTCTTTTTCTCTTCACAAGAAGAGGCAGATGAGTGGTTTGGGAAAGGGACTACGCTTAATTCCGCAAACCGAGATCTTCAAATATTTGCGCTATATTCCGACAAGGCAAAAGCAAGCGTGAAACACGAACTTACTCATTGCATTGCGTATATGATTAGTCATCATTCCAGGCAAGCAAGATTAGAGTTGTTTTCCGAGGGATTAGCCGAAACAATGGTTGGAGCGCGGCAAGGGAAACCGATTCACACACTTGCTGCTTCTATACTAAAAGACAAAGAAATAAGTATCAGGGACCTTACGGATAACAAAACATTTTATCAAATAGGGGATACGATAACTTATCCATTAGCCGGGTCGTTTGTTAAGTATTTACTTGATGAGTATGGAATAGAAAAATTCAAGTTTATATATAAATATGCACATCCCGCTCAGATTTATTCCCAATTAAACCTGATTTTCAAGAAAACATATGGTAAAACAATAGATGAGTTAGAAAAGGGATGGCATAATAAGTTGGGGATACAGTAAGAAAAGCACAAACTCCTAAAGGATTGGAAAACGTGGGAGAGGGCGCTTCTCCGGAGGCGCGCTAATCGCTAAAGCTCACTTTTCCTAAAACCGTATTCTTACCAAATCCATACTCCTGCCTAAAGCTTCATCATCGTTCATACTTTGTCTTAAATATATTTCCGGCAAGCCCGAACTCAACCGTCCGTCTTTGATATCAATTAAAGAGCTGCCCTCTACCGTCTTATATTTTCGACTCATATTAAAACCTATTGCCGCTCCTACAGGACACATCCAACATAAAAACGTTCCCAAAAGACTTCCCCAATAAGCGTCATTAAGCGAGCCTGTTTCGTTACCACTAGTGCCAACCCAATAAACCCCGAGAGCGCTTCCATAAACGTATGCACAAAATCCACCAAAAACAGCTATTACACCTGTAAAACAAACTGCTTCCGGTTCTCCTTCCATATGAAGCGGATTTTGGCCGCTTATTGCATAGCCTAACCCGAAAAATGTTGCAGCGGCGGCGGGAATTCCTACTCCGAATCCGGCTAAAATTTCGTATGCGACTTTTCTCTTGTTCAATGGAGGTTTAGTAAGGTCGGGTTCTTTGAACGGTTTTGAGTAATCAAGGACTTGAGTTAATTCGTAAGATGGAAGCGAGTGGGACATCTCCCATTCCTTGAGGATATTGCTGTCGCAAACTGTGGGTTGCAACCCCGCCAACATAAACCAAAAAATTATCATCGTTATCTATTAATTAATCAAGCATTCTTTTTAGTCAACATTTTTTATTCTTATGTTAATTAGGGAAACAGAACGGGCGAATTGCTCACCGCCTTAGCGGGATCTTCGACATTCGCCCCTACGATATTTCGACAGAAGGGAACCTCTTTGCTCCGACGTAGCCGGAGTTGGATTGTCCGGAGTTTGTTGCCGGAGGGACTAGTATCCCGCAAAGTGGGGTTTATAATTCCTGTTTAATCATCGTCCTATATGCCTTTTGGACTTATTCTGATTTTTGGGGACAAATCGGATTTTTCCCCGAAAAGGCTTAACAAAATTAGACATTTCAGGGAAAAATGGAATCTTTAAAATGTTAATTTTTTACTAGAAATCTGAGAATATTACTATGAATTTTTCTTGCAATCCTCTTGACATACATTTAAAGTGAACGCTATTGGAAAAAGTAAGGTGAGAAAAAACTTGCAAAATAAAAGGAGGTGAGATAAGATGGAAATAAAGAAACCCGAAATGATTAATTTGTTAGATATGGTTTCCGAAGAGCTTGATAAAGCACAGATCGAAAGAAGAGTAGCGTGGGATGAATGTTGTCGTGTGCTAATAAATACATCCCGTCCTCAAGCCTAAAATAGTTTCTATATAGGAGGTAGTCCCTTGACTGCCTTAATTTTGGGGTTGTCAGGGGATTACCTATAGATTTTTTAGGCAGTAATGTTTTTGAGTTTTTTCGGCAGGTTCTTTTTACATTTTTTTAGTAAGAGGGGATAACAATGGGTTATTATAGTTCTCCGTTTAATATTGTTTTACCATGTGGAAAAGATAATAGTTCATCAATTGTTCATAATTTAGTAACTAATGAGGTATATACATTTCGTGAACGGTGGAATAAAATTGTATATGCAGCAAATAAAAATGATGAATTAGCTAATAAATTATCTATGCATAAGTTACTCGTAGAATCGGACAACTATATTACTAATGCAAAAAATTACTTTAACTTTAAAGATAGTGAGAATAAAAAATTATTATTTTATTTCACTGTTACCACAAATTGTGGTTTACGATGTAAATATTGTTTTCAAAACCATATTGAAAGACAAAATACTTCCATTGAAACAATAAAACAATTTGGGAATTGGGTTAGAGAGTACCTGGAAACCTCTTCTCAAAAAACAGAAGAAATAATTTTAATATTATTTGGTGGAGATCCTATAATCTGTCCGGAATTATCTTGTGTTTTATTAAGTACTGTAAAAGAAACATGTAAGCAGTATTCATTAAAAATGCGTTCAATAATGGTAACAAACGGACTAGAAATAAACGGGGATATAATAAATAAATTGATAAAAAGTGGTCTACAAAGTATGCAGGTAACCTTTGATGGTCCTAGGAAAATTCATAATTTAACAAGACCTAAAACTTATGACATAATTCTGAATAATCTCAAAACTTTTCAGGACCACTTCAATTTAAAAGTAAAATATAATATTAGTAAAAAAAGTTCTAACGTAAAAGATTTCAAAGAGTTTCTAAATGATTTAGAAAAGCAAAAAATTAAAAAAGATTACATTATAGGCATAGAAGCCTTGCAAGAAACAATTACTAATATGGATTCAAATTCAGAATGTTTTGAGTATAATAATAAAAAATTAGGAAAAGTATTTACTCGATTTGCAAGGATTGGGCATGAAAGGGGTTTTAGGATCAGTTTAAAATCAGCTTTTCAACCTCCTTGTATGTTTACTTCTGAAAACTGTTATATGATCGACACAAATGGAGATATAATAAATTGTGATACTGCATACAATATTAAAGATTTTAAGGTTGGAAATATACATAAAACATCACTAACTACGTTAACGAAAAAAAAGAATCGCGAACTTATATTTAAATTGATTGATAAAAACTGTGCTCAAAAGAATTGTCCTTATTTGCCAATATGTGAAACGGGTTGTTACTTTAATAGATATATTAAAAATAAAAATTTTGAAGATGTCCTGTGTAGAGAAGATTATTTAAATTCTTTTTTCCCGGAATTAACAAATCTTTTCTTGAGAAAGGAAACTTGATTATGGATGCTAGAATACCACATTATATTAATCTAATTTTAAAGCCTATAGATGATATTTGTAATTTAAATTGCAACTATTGTCATGAAAAATATGATCAAAAGCTACTCCCTTCTAATGGATTAATTTCTTCTGGCACCTATAATAATCTACCCATTATCCAATGGTTTCCTAAGCTGCTCAAAGAATTAAAAAATATACCTGAAATAAAAAAAGTGAATTTCTGTTGGCATGGCGGAGAACCATTACTTCTTCCTTTTGAATTTTATAATCGTATTGTAAAGGAGCAAAGGAAACAACTAAATGACAATTTTTTCGATTACGAAAACGTTGTTATAACAAACTGTATGAACATGGATAAAAACAAAATAAAATGGATTGAGAAGTTAGGTTTTTCTCTTTCAATTAGTTGTGATGGGCCGACTTATCATCACAACAAAGAAAGATTTGATAGCATTCATAAATATCAAATATTTAGAAAGAATTTAAATTTAGTTAACAAAGAAAGTAAAGCTTTCTCGCTTCATATGGTAATTAATAAATACAGTTTAAAGGATTACCCTGCGTTTATGAATTTTTTTGAAGAAATAAATCCAATTAATGGAGTTGCTTTAGGGATGTGTTATCTGAAAAATAATATATTGAATACAAAAGAATTAAGCGACTTTTTTTGCAATTTATTTGACATATGGAACCCCAAAAGAACTCCTTATATTTTATTATTCCAAGAAATAATAAACGGGTTAAATTACTTTCCACCAAGGTATTGTAAAATTGCAAAAAATGGATGTATATCTTTCATAACAGTGGATTCCAATGGACTACTTTATAGTGGTTGTCAACGGAAAGAGGCTCTAAAAATTGGAAATATAGCAGAGATTAATTTTACAGACATAATTAAAAAACATATAGAAAACATAGCACTACTTAATAAAAAAATTAAAGGGAAAACTATTTATGAGTCTTCAAACTCTGATCCACGTTTTATTTATTTTCAATCAAAAGGATGCCCTAACAGATTAGACAATAAAGATGAAGATCCTTACTTGCCTGTTTATGTTAATTTAATGAATCATATTTCTGATAGATTGAAGATTGATATAGACTTATTGATTAAAGAATTAAAAGAGAGACATAATGTTAAAAAAACACATAGTCTTTATTAAAAGCAACGTAAAAGTAAATTATATTGCAAAAGATGAAATATATGTTAATGAGACATGTTTAGGAATATTAAAAGGAATACGACTACTCAAAGCTTATTTTAATATAAAAAAGAAACTACCTTCGATAGTAGTGACATTGGCTGAAAATAGAAAAGAATATAATTTTACTTTACGTAATGAATTTGGTTTAAATATACGAAAAACGCCTCTTACTAGAATAGCCCAACCAAAAGGGACTCATTTGTTGCTATTATCTCCCAATGCTTACGAGCACGATTCTATCTACACATATAAACGAGACGAATATATACGTTTAATGATACATGAAGTCACGCACATAATTACACGTATTATCTCGTGCGGAGAAGAAAATATGCCCAGGTGGTTTGAAGAAGGTTTATCCGTATATCTTTCCAAGCAATGGTTATACGAAGATGAATTCAAAGAGTTAGTTCTTCGAGAAGTATCCACGAACAATATCCCGTCATTAATGGAAATAATTCAAAATAGGATATACTATTACTCATGGGGATGGACCGTCGTTAAATACATAGAAAAATTTTATGGAAAAAAAATGATACTCGAAATTATTGAAAAATGTAAACAATATGACATTTTTAAAATAATAGGGGAAGAAAGTAATTTTCTAGAAGAAAAATGGAGAAAAAATCTCAAAAAGAATATAGAGCATCTCTTTGTTTAATTGAGTATGTATGAAGATATGATAATAAGCGGCTTTCCGGCAAACAAAAGTTTGATAAATTTGTGAATTCGTTTTATAACCATAAAATTTTAGTGACTACCTTTAAAACTTTACCTCTTTTTAAAACCTGTCTAACAAATATTTACAATTGGAGATTACTAATTTTTCTCTCCTTTGTTGTAGCAGATGTTACATCCGCAAAAGTTTGTTGTGTACCCTTTACGGACATTTCTCCCAAGATCGATGGGGTTATTGAAAGTCTTTGGTCGAAAGGGGATTCTATTGTGGACTTTATTCAATACGTACCAATAGAAGGTACTGCCGCAACTGAGAAAACTACTGTTTACCTGCTTCAATCCAATGAAAATATTTATGTAGCTTTTAAGTGTTTTGATGCTGATCCTTTAAAGTTGAATGCTAGGCTAGTTTCGAGAGATTGTTTTTCAGATAACGGTGATAATGTCTGGATTATGTTGGATACTTTTGGTGATAAAACTACTGCTTACGAATTTGGAGTGAATGCGACAGGAGTGCAAACTGATGACAGACTCTCTTGGGAAGGTAGAATATGGGATCCTTCTTATGATGGAGTTTGGTATTCTGCCGCTAAAATAACAGATTATGGTTATAATGTAGAGATGAAAATACCGTTTAAAACTATACGATTCAAAGCCGGATTTTCGGAATGGGGAGGCAATTTTTTCCGATTTATCTCTCACAAAAATGAGTATGACTGCTGGTTTCCACAGCATCAATCAGAAGGTACACGAGTATCAAGATGCGGAATACTTAAAGGACTAAATCCCGGAAAACAGGGATTACATCTTGAGCTTTATCCTGTTGGGATTACAAGATATGACTCTAATTCTATCAATCCTCAAGTAGGGTTAGATTTTAATTGGTGTTTTCCCTCTTCGCAACTCTCTTTTACTACTTATCCTGATTTTGCCCAAATAGAAGCCGACCCTTATACACTTAACCTCTCTAAATATGAAACCTATTTTGAGGAAAAAAGGCCATTTTTTATAGAAAGTCAAGAAATATTTAACACTCCGATAAAACTTTTTTATTCCCGAAGGATAGGCAAAAAATTAGATACAGGCGAAGAAGTCCCGATTATAGGCGGGGCAAAATATACTGCGACATTAGGAAGACTTAATTTGGGCTTTCTCTCTGCATATACAGATAGTATTTTAAACGAACCTAAAAGCCTATATTCGGTTGGTAGAGTAAAATTAGGAGTGCTTAAAAACTCAGAAGTAGGTGCATTTTATACCGAAACAAGAAGTAACTATACGCAAACCGTAGCCGGAGTTGATGCCACATTTAGGACTACAGAATTGCAAGTTCAGTCTCAATTTGCACACTCAGATAGCGGAAATGCAGGGATTACAGGTTTTAGTTGGTATGCAAGGAACTTTACAGCCGAAGGTAAATATGAAAAATATGATAAAGAATTTAGTATTGAGCAACTTGGATTTGCTCCGTGGAAGGGGGTAACAAAATATTCTCTCAATATTGGTCCACAATGGTTTAATAAAAGCATTTTTCGTAGATTAACAACAGGAGTGCAGGCAGGAAACAGAAAAGAGATAGGCGAACCTGAAAGTGGTCATTGGATAGGAGCGTGGAACTCGTTTGATTTTAACAATAATTGTGGATTTTCTATAAGTTTTATTACAGGCAAAGACTACGAAACGAATACATTGTATGATTATTATACGCCAACGCTTTCAATTTGGACTGACCATTCTAAGCCAATTGTAATTTCCTGTGATGGCTTGTATAACAGTTGTGAGTATAATTATCGTAGAGACTATTTTGCACCTATATCTCAAAATAATTTTTCTGTTGAGTATAAAGTATCTCCGCCTTTATCAATAACACTCGATGCATCAAATACTTTAGAATGGAAGCCAAACAGAGGTATAGAAGCAGTATCCTGGGTGCTAAGACCAATTATACAATATGCAATTACAAAGGATATACACTTAAGAATATATACAGAACCAAATACAGATACCCATATCCACCAGTTTAACGCGCTTCTTTCTTATAACTTCAGACCGAAATCGTGGCTGTATCTTGCTTTTAATCAGGCGGTGGATTATACCAAAGACAAAATGGATATGACGAATAGGATTGCTGTTATGAAAGTCAGGTATTTGTTCTTCTGGTAAGGATTAGAAATAATTTGCCACAAAGGCGCAAAAACACTAAAGTACACTAAACAGAAAATTTTAGGACGCACCTACCTATCACAGGCAGAGATTTTCGCAGATTAACAGGATTATATCATTAACAAAAGACGGAAAGAAAAAACGAGATTCTTCTCCGCCTTCCGCCAAAACAAAAGGCGGACATGGAGGCGGATCAGAATGACAAAAGCAAGGAAATGTTTGGTAATATATTTTTTAATTCTTTTTTATAATTAAATTGACCGAGTTATTATTTCTCATATTATTGACTTATGTCTGAACAAGAAAAATCTACTTTCAAGATTATTCGTAGGTTCTTGAAATTCCTCAAACCCTATTGGAAAAAAGGGGTAATAGCATTCTTTTTTATGTTGCTTGCGGTAGGGTTGCAACTCCCTATGCCTTTCCTCACTAAATACCTTATTGATAAAGTAGTGGTTCTTAAATCATTCAGACTCTTGAATATTATAGGGTTTGTTCTTGTCGGAGTTTTACTCATCAAGGCAGTGTCTATATTCGTAGAATCAGTTCTTCTTACTACTTTCAGAGGTAGAGTACTTTTTGATATCAGGATTAAATTGTTTGAGCATCTCCAGAAACTCTCATTATCTTTCTTCCATAAACAGGATACGGGATATCTTATGTCCAGAGTCTCAGGTGATGTTGATTCAGTCCAGGGGTTACTTGCAGATACACTTGTTTCTTTTACCCAGAATATTCTTACTTTTATCGCAGGAATTATCTGCACTTTATACATTCATCCCAAACTTGCCTGTATCTGTTTTGGGATACTCCCTTTTTATCTATTCTCGCTCTGGATATTTAATGACAGAATCCGAAATATGAGTTATGTAGTCCGCGAGAAATATGCTAAAGTCCAGAAAGATTTGCAAGAACTACTCTCGGCAGTCTCCGTAGTAAAAGCTTTTACCGGGGAGAAAAGGGTTACCATAAAACAGCTCAAAAGCCTAAAGGAAGCGATAAGAAAGGAGATACGACTTGACATAACCGCTACCGTCGCATCACTGTCTTCAGCCATTATTTCTTCTGCAGGACCAATTATTCTGATTTGGTATGGATGCGCCGAGATAATGAAAGGGAATCTTACTATAGGCGGACTTATTGCATTTAATTCATTTATTAATTACTTATTTGGTCCCGCACAGGGACTTTTTAATCTTAGCATTGGTATTCAGCGTTCACTTGCTGCCTGCGAACGAATATTTGAAATAATGGACATTGCCCCGGAAAAAGATGGCGAAAAAGATATAAAGATAACAAAAGGCGTAGTAGTATTTGATAATGTCAGTTTTTCTTATGACGATAAAGAACCTGTTTTTGAGAATATTTCTTTCAGGGCGGAGTCAAACGAAACGGTTGCCGTCGTCGGAAGAAGTGGAGTCGGGAAAACGACACTTGTTTCGCTTATACCGAGATTTTATGAGTTGCAAAAAGGGAAGATACTGATAGACGGGGAAGATATAAAAGATGCAAAATTAAAAAGTTTAAGGAAACAAATCAGTATAGTAGCGCAGGACACTTTCTTGTTTTCAGATACACTTAAAGAGAATATACGATTTGGCAATCCCAACGCAAAAGATGGGGATATAGAGAATGCGGCAAGGCTTGCGTATTGCGAAGAATTTATAAAAGAAATGCCTGACGGGTATGAAGCAAAAGTCGGCGAGCGCGGCGTAACTTTATCCGGGGGACAGCGACAAAGAATTTCCATAGCAAGAGCGATTTTAAGAAATCCCAAAATTTTAATTCTTGATGAAGCAACGTCAAGTCTGGACTCCGAATCCGAAAGGCTTATACAGGAAGCTTTAACTCCTTTAATGAAAAACCGGACTACGTTTATAATAGCGCATAGGTTATCAACCATTCGGAATGCCGATAAGATAATTGTTTTATACGGACATAAGATTGCAGGTATCGGCAACCACTCCGAACTTTATGAAAATTGCCCTGCGTATAAACAATTATACAACGAACAGTTTTTGGGAAAAGAAATTCCATAACAATGAATAAACAGTTAATAATAAAAGTTGTTAGAAAAATCGTGAAAAATATATTTAGAGCAAAAACAAGAAGTGTTAATCTGTTTAAAAATAATTTAAGGACTTTTTTATAATTAAAACAATATGATACCATTACTTTTTTTTAGTATTCTTAGCGTAAACATATCAAAAGTAAATACACCGCCGGTTATAGACGGGAACATAGAAAAGGTTTGGGAGGAAGGCGTTTCGGCTGATAGTTTCGTGCAGTGGAGTCCTGATGAAGGAAAAGCGGCGACGGAATCCACAAAAGTTTATACGTGTTACGACGATAAAAATCTGTATGTAGCTTTTAAGTGTTTTGATTCGGAGCCCGGAAAGGTAAGCGTTTTGACAACTCCCAGGGATGAGTGGGCGGGAGACCACGTATGGATAATACTGGATACTTTCGGGGATAAAAATACTGCTTACGAATTTTGCGTGGGCGCGAGTGGTGTGCAGGCGGATATGAAGATTTCCCAGGACGGAAGAATTAAGGATAATTCATGGGATGGAGTATGGTATTCGGAAGTAAAGGTAACGGAATACGGGTATAACGTGGAAATGAAAATACCGTTCAAGACGCTAAGATTTAAGCAGGGGCTTGACGAATGGGGAGTTAATTTTTTCCGGACTATTTATCGCAAACACGAGGACGTAAGCTGGGTGTTAACGAAACAATCGGAGGGGATGAGAGTCTCCCAGTGTAACACATTAAAAGGAATCCAGCCCGGGAAACAAGGGCTTAATCTTGAAGTTTATCCCGTTGGGCTTTTAAGATACGAGTCAAGTTACGACGATACTTTAATTCGTCCGCAAGCGGGATTGGACATTGGGTGGGGATTTACATCGTCACAACTTTCCATAACCGCTTATCCCGATTTTGCGCAAATAGAGGCCGATCCCTATACGATTAGCCTCTCCAAGTACGAGACTTTTTTCGAAGAAAGAAGACCATTCTTTTTGGAAAAACAGGAAGTGTTTAACACACCTATAAATCTTTTTTATTCACGAAGGATAGGGAAGAAATTAGACTATACGGGTTATGAAGTGCCGATAATCGGGGGCGCAAAATATACGGGTTCAGCGGGGAGAGTTGATTTCGGGGTATTATCTGCATATACGGACAGCGTAGTGGAGGACAGCGTTTTGCTTGAGCCTAAAGGGCTTTACTCTGCCGGAAGGATAAAGATGGGGGTTCTGGAAAATTCGGACATAGGGTTTATGTATTCGGGAGTAAACGGAGACAGCGGGAGTCCGAACAACCAGAGGGCGTTCGGCATAGACGGAACGTTCAGGACGCGTGAACTGCAGCTTGCTTCGGAAGTTGCGAAATCGGACAGCGGGTATGCGGAATATATGAAGTTGGATTGGTATGCTCCGAAATTTATTATAACAGGTGAATGCGATAACTACGATAAGAGTTTTGACGTTGAGAAAATCGGTTATGCGCCGTGGAAAGGGCGAAAGATGTATGCTCTGGGCGCAGGTCCAAGGTTTGTTAACATAGGCGTGTTTAATACGCTTGATGTCGGATTGGGCGGGGGGCAGAAAAAAGAAGCAGGTGACCCCGATTGGGGATACTGGATGATGGGTTGGTTTTCTCCGCAATTTAAGAATAACTGGGGAGGGAGTGTAAGCCTTTACAGAGGGAAAAGTTATGAGCTTGATAAGTGGTTTGAATATTCGCAGACGACTATAAATTTTTGGAACGATTATTCGAAACCAATTTCGTTTTGGGATAATATCTGGTACTACACAAATGGGTTTAACTACAGAAAAATGTATTTCGCGGATATGGGAACGAATACTTTTGGTTCAAGCTGGACGGTAAGTTCTTCGTTAAGTCTTTCAATTGAGTTAACTAATACTTTTGAATGGACTCCGAAAGGGGACAGTGTAGAAATATCATCGGTTTTGCGGCCGACCGTTCAGTATGCTTTAACAAAAGATATGCATTTGAGGGTATACGCGGAGCCGAATACGGATAGTCATATACATCAGTTCAATGCGTTGTTTTCGTATAACTTCAGACCGAAATCGTGGTTGTATTTAGCGTTCAATCAGACGATAGATAATACCGGGGACGAAATGGATATGACGGATAGGATAGCGGTAACGAAAGTAAGGTATTTGTTTTTCTGGTAGACTGAAAGAGGACGCACCCTCCAAACAGAACGGCGGGCCATGCCTGTCGGCAGGTAAACAGGCAGGAACAAATAAATAGTCTGAACGGCGGGCCATGCCCTCCTATCAAGTAACTCCAATAAATAGTCTGAACGGCGGGCAGGCCTAAAGGCAGGTAAACAGACAACAAAAAGCTCAGGGTAAACGAAAAAATGGAGAACGGAAAAGTCTACCACGAAAGACAAAAATAAAAACAAAAGAAGGACACGAAAAACGGAAAGAGTTTTAACAGGGACTTGAAGAGATTTAAAGAGATTTAAAGAGATAGAAAAAGAACTACATATTCTTTGACAAATGAAAAAATTAGTTATATTTGGTAAGTAATTATGGAAATGTTTAGCTTGAAAGAAATTATTTTTTTAGAAACCCAACAGCTATTTTTAACGGATATGGCAGTAGATTCGCAAGAAAGATTTGGGATAGCGGATATGCGCGGGAAACAATTTTTGATATTTAGCAAAGACGGAAAACTAATTAAAACTATAGGGAAAGAAGGTTTGAAGCCCGGAGAGTTTCAACTGCCAAACGCAATAACAAAAGATGAGAAAGGGAATTTTTATGTAACCGACCACGCTGTAAGAAGGCTGAGCGCTTTTAGTTCTGACGGGGAACTCACCAATTCTTTTATCTTTACGGAATACCATACACAACCATTTACAATAAGGGTTGCAAAGGAACTCTTATTCGTGGGAGCATCAAATCCCGCTACAAATACTTATGTTCAAGTTCTTTCCTTAAGAGGAGAATTCCTATATTCATTCTGCCCAAAAAGCGCAACTTCTATAGATTTTGACATAATGGGAGTGTTTTTTGATTTATATAAGGATAGTTTATTTGTCGTTCAAATAGGGGACTATAAGATTTGGGAATATAGCTTAGAAGGAAAGTTAACAAGAACTTTCGGAGAAGAGCCCGAATATTTCGTTCCACCTAAAATGAAACATCCCGGGAATTGTATGGAAGGCAAATACGAAAAATGGGCGCACTCCTGGACACAAGTAATAAAAATATGCACCTCTCCAAAAGACAAACTGATTTTTTTGGAATTGAATATGAATGATTTGGTAGAAGAAATTAAAGAAAAATATGTAATAGACGTTTGGACTATAGCTGGGAAATTCGTTGGCAATTTTAAGACGAATGACAAATTACTTTGCGCGGATGAAAATGGGTTTGTATATTTTCTCAGGGAAGAAAAATCAGAAGATTCGCAGAAGTATTTTATTGTGAAGTATTGTATGAATATATAATGGAAAACAAAGAATCTTGCATTCCGTTTTTTTCGCTACCTGATTTAACGGGAAAAGAAAGAAACGTTTCGGAACTACTGAAAGAAAAAAGACATACATTGTTTATTTATTTTTCGCTACTTGATAGTTTGCCTTGCATTGCAGAACGGTGGGTCTGGCCGGAGATTGCCAAAGACGAAAACATCCGGGTAATTGGGATTGCTTATCACGTGAGCGAAAGAGAATTAGTGGACTGGGTCAGGAATGCCAAAATCAATTTTCTTGTTTTGTTTGATAAGGACTTATCGGCAAAGAAACAACTTGGGTTCGAGGAGACGCCTGTGAAAATTTTTGTAAACCGGGAAGGGGAAATTCTGTTAAAAGCGTCTTATAAAGAACCGATTTCCGAATTTCAAAAAGAGATGGAAAAGATAATTAATGAGAAGTAATATACAAAACAACAAAATGAAAAGCATAACTTCTTGAGAGATTATATGAAAAAAACAAAAATGGGTGGGTTGGGAAAACTGTTCCGACAAATTAAAAAGGTAATGTATTTGGGGATTTTGGTTTTATGTTTTTGTGCTTCGTGTGACAGGAGAGATGCTACCGTAGTCGTTAATTCCTATATTAACGCAATACAAGAAGATAATAAGAAAGTGGCAGAAGAGTACGTTGGCACGGAAGATAAAGTTCAATTTTCGGAGAATTATGAGGACATTAAAAAAAATATGGCTGATGCTACAATCAAAGTGTTAAAAGTTGAAAACTATAATAATAATCTCTACAGAGTTTTAGTATTTGTGGACAGCAAACATCCCGTATATGCTTCGCAAAGATATTTTTATCTCGAAAAACAGGATGGGAAAATGAAAATTGTTTTCCCTTATAATGTGCTTTGCAAAGACTGGGAAAAAGTAGAAGGGACCTATACCGTATGTCATTTTTCGTCTTCATCCGACAGCGCAAAAGCAGGGGAAGCAGTAAAAGCTATGGACAACTATTTTCTTGTAATTTCGCAGTTTTTGTCCAAACAGGATTTGTTTGGCAAAAAGGTAGATTATTACTTGTGTAGGGATGAAAAGGAATTGAATGATGTTCTTGGTTTTCGGAATAAGTTCTCCCAAAAGCACGCAGTTGCAATGTATCAAAAAGTCTTTTCGACTTTTCCTTGTGACAGCATTACTTATATTGCTTCCTTGTTGATGGATAAACCGATTTTTGTAAAATATGGAATTTATATGTATTCTAAAAAAGGACAAGAATATGCCGGTTATTCTTATGATTTCTGGATTACAAGACTTCCCCGACAGCCTTCTTTTAAGAAAACTTTTTTTGCCTCCGGATATAATACTTTTATAAGTAACGACTCCTATCTTCTACCAAATGCGCATTGTGTTTCTCTGTTTGGTTTTTTGATGAAAAAATTAGGGGAAGAGAAAATTAAAGATTTTGTAAGAGAATGCACGCCTGAAAATGCGGCAGAGGAACTCGAAAAAATCACGGGAGAAAGATTAGAAGAAATTGAAGCCGAATGGACAAAGCATATTGCCGGAGGGGAAACAAAAGTAACAGGGATAGATTCGTTGTTTACGATGCATTTCAAAATTAGATATAGCAAAGAATTTAGTCTTCTTGTAGACAAGATTACAAATACCATTGAAGATGAATATAAAAAAGTATGCGATGGGCTTTCTTATTTCCCGGATGAAAATGAAAAGATTACGGTAAACTTTCTCAACAATGAAAAATTTGTAGAGAAAATCGGAATTAGTAATAAGGGAACAATACAGAACGGGGAAATATTTATAAACACTCCCGTGGAACCCTCCAAGGATATTTCTGCTCTGGTAGCGCATGAATTAACACATTTATTTGCACAATCAATTGGAAAATATAAAACACTCTCCCAGTATCCCCCTTTATGGTTTCATGAAGGGCTGCCAAGATATGTAGGAAAGCAGAAGGAATTTATCGTGCTTGAATGGGGCAACTTTCTTTCTTTCATTCCACCCGAGAGACTCAAATTGCCCAAACGTGAGGAAGAAAGACAAGACATTGGTTTTGAACTATCGGTTTATTCTGCCATAGAATTTCTATTTGAAAACTGGGGGAAAGAGAGAGTGAACAAATTATTAATTGTTTTGGGGGAGACGGGAAATTTTGAAACAGCGTTTAGAAAAGTAATCGGAATATCAACGAGCAAGTTTGAGCGGTTGTGGAAGAAAGAGATAAAAAAGAAGTTTTGGACATACACATAAGAATTTGCCACCCCGTCCACCGCCACAGCGGGATCTTCGACACAGCGGGGTAATCCGACTTAGGCGGACTAACGCGAAAGCACAAATAAAAAATAATGTAAGTAAAGACAAAATATGAAGATAAGAAAATTAGCAAGCAAGTATTTTTTTTGTGTTGCTTTTTTGCCATCATTACTCATTGTCTTTGGAAATATATTGAAAATTGCTTTAGTCATTGCGATCCCACTGCTGATAAAACATATTCTTGATGTTGTGCTACCTTTAAAAAATTATATCTTTCTAATGAAATGGGCTATTGTGATATTGATTGCCCAAGTTAGTCTGATAGGTGCCGGTATTTTTAATGCCTACTTAGCAAATCACCTAAAATATGGCTTTGGAAATTACTTAAAATCAATATTATTGGAACAAATTATTAATTCAAAATGGGACAAACTATCTCAGAAAGGGGCAGGCTATCTCACCGGTCGGATAGAGGGGGATTTGGAAGGGGTCAACACTTTTTTTATAGACGACATGTTAAATTTAACAAAAGATACGATTACGCTTATAGTTAGTGTAATAATTATTGCAAAATTCAATCTTACATTATCTTTAGTATTTTTTAGTATACTCCCGGTTTTTGCCATTTCTCTAAAAGTATTTAATAGCGGGATGAACCAGAGAACGGTAAAGATGCTAGAAAAAAAAGCAAATAATACTTTTTACTTGAATGAAATCATTTCCGGGCGTTTGGAAATAAAATATTTAGGGGCAGAAAAAGAAATTATAAACAGGTATGCAAAAAAATTAAAAGAGTTGTTTAATGTTGCAATTGAACGGTTCATCTATTCTTGCAAGCCGTCTGTACTTGGCCAACTAAGTTCAACTCTGGGCAAGGTTATATTAATATGGTTGGGTGGATACTTGATAATTAAAGGAGAGCTTACTTTTGGAAGTTTTTTTGCGTTTAATATGCTTATGACGCAAGTATTTACTTCAACATCCGGGTTAACAAATCTTAATATATCTCTTCAAACCGGGAAAAGTTGTATAAAAAGAGTTCAAGAATTGTTCTCTATAGAGCAAGAAAAGAAAGAAGGCGTTGATATTGAACATATAAAAACGCTCAACTTCAAAGAAGTTTATTTTTCATATTCTGAAAAGGATAATTTTGGCATTAAAAACGTTTCTTTCAGCGCAAAGAGAGGCGAAATCATAGCATTAGTAGGGGAAAGCGGGGCAGGCAAAACGACTATATTTAAATTACTACAGCGAGTATATATGCCAGAAAAAGGAGAGATAAGTGCAAACGATATTAATATCAATTTAATATCCTTAGATTCGTATCGTAATAAAATAGCAATAGTGCAACAGGCGCCCTTTTTATTTTTAGCAACGATAAAAGAGAACATTTCTATGGGCAAGTTAAATTCAACTGACGAAGAAATCGAGGCTGTTTTAAAAAGAGCTCAGGCAATGGGATTCATTAATCAATTAGAAGATGGGTTAAACCATAAACTCAATGAAAGCGGAGGGAATCTTAGTGGTGGACAGAAACAGAGACTGGCAATAGCAAGAGCTTTTCTAAAAAAACCAGACGTATTGCTATTAGATGAGGCTACGGCAGGGCTTGATGCAAACAACATAAAAGAGATACACAATGTTTTAATAGATGGCAAAGATAACAGGATAACGATAGTTATAAGTCATTCAAAAGAAACGATGCTTTTGGCGGATAAAATTATACTTTTTGATAAGGGTGAAGTTATTACGTTCGGGACTCACAAAGAATTAATACAATCAAATACTTTATACCGGAATTTATTTCAAACGTATCAAAAAAATGTCCCTGAATTAAAGGAAATTGTATGATTCTTGTAAAAAAAGAGAAACATTCAAAAGAATGGTGGAAGGAACTTTATGCGCTCAGGTATGAAAACGGGCGAAGAGAATCCCCTCCCGTGACAGTTGCCCAGACAGACTTTCTCGAAAAAGTTTTAAATATACGCAAAAGATTCGCCTGAGGCGGAGATAACTTGGACTCCCGCGGAGCGGGAAGGGCTTCTATCCAACGCTTCGCTACGGGATACTAATCCCTAATCGTCCGCCTCTGGCGGACTCAAGGGCTTCGTATAATCTTCCTGACGGAACAAAGTCCAGAGACAACAAAAAAAATAGACAGGATTAACGGGATAGAAGATAAAAACCCAACACCCTTCGACGAGCTCAGAGTAAACTCAAGCAAAAATAAAAACGGAAGAAGGGCACGAAAAACTTAAACATATTGTTTTCCATTTTAATTTACTTTTAGTATGTAAAGAATACTAATTGTGGAACAAAAAAATCAAGGAAATTTGATGGGTGGGTAGGAATAAAGAGTATATCAGGATATTCCGGTTAAAGAGTTTTAATTTTTGGATGCAGAGGATTGATAATGCCAATCAAAGCAGTGTGATAAAGTCTTATTGAAACTTAACCCGAAATAATAACCGCCTAAAGCATGCATGTCTAATTCCGATGTGCCGTTTATAGGCTCATTATAAACATTTATGGATTTACCTGATAAAAACGTAGCTCCCACATTCAACAAAGCCCTACCCCAAGGCGTGTTTCCACCGACCGAGGCGCCTACCCCCAAAAAACCAAGCAATCCTTTATTCTCATATATTGAAACTTCGGTATCATTCTTAAGCACTTTTACATTTAAGGAAGTTTCTCCTTGTGTTCCGACTCCGAATAAAAAATGAAACCCTGCGCAATATCTTTTTTCGTCGTTTCTACTTATACTTCCGAAGGGGAATAAGACTGCTCCGCTGCCGCCGAGAAATAAAACATCGGTTTTTACTTCACTAAATGCGTGATATCCGTAAATGTCGGACATTTTTTTTCTTCCTCCCCCGATGTCTCTTCCTATGGAAAAAGACAAGTCATAAATTATCGGTTTTACGTCACACTCTTTCATTTCAAGTCCAATAGAAATCGCGATATTTTTCCTTGGACAATTTACCGGAATGTCGGAAGGGAATACTTCTCCCTTCCATCCCTGTGATATTGAAGGCAAATAAAAACAAGAGAAATCCGCATAAGTAAAAACCTTATAAGAATAAACAGGCGCTTCTTCTTCGATGTCCTGCAAGGCAATATTAATTAATATAACAAGTATCAGCATAATTAAGGCTATCAAACACATCGACACTGAAAGTATAAGAACTTATATACTCGGTAAAGTCGTGTGCCTGTCCTTCTTTGAAAAAATCAAAGGTGGTTTGGAAAAAAGTTGTATCATTGTGGTTATGGAGGTCTATACTATCAGCCCATTCCCAGCGATATTCCTGTTGGGGTTGAATGAATACGCCGAAGAAACCTATCTCGCCATCTTTACTTTTTACGAGAACTTCTTCGTTTAAGTTGTTAACAAATAAGAGGGAAATCTTACCTGTCTTGGGATGATAGGGCATAGGTTGACATCCCAAAAGGACGGCTAAAAAGAATAAACAGATTAAGAGTTTTTTGTTCATAGTATTCGTTTTTATAAATAATTTAGAGTTTGGGAAAGTCAAGGAAATTTTGTTTGCCACCCTTTAGCGCAGGCTAAAGTTCTGCGACTACCAACGGAGAGAGAGATGCGCAGGCTAAAGTCCTGCGACTACCAACGGAGAGAGAGTTCGCCCCTACAATATTTCAACAAAAAAAGACGGAGCACAATTTGAAATTGTGCCTACATTTTTGCTAAAGTCCTGCGACTACCAACGGAGAGAGAGATACGCAGGCTAAAGTCCTGCGACTACCAACGGAGAGAGAGCCCCCTACAAATATTATTTTATTAGAATAAGGGATGAACTACTTAGAGTTCACCCTTTCATTTTACCAATATCAGTTTCTCTGTTACTATCTATTACAGTTTTTACATTTCTTACAGTTATTACTATTTCACTAGAATCAGTTTTTTTGTCTCTGTTATTATATTAGATTCTTCCCTACGCTCAGTCGCCGCTCCGCCCACGGCGAGATCTTCGACAGAGCGGGATGTTCCATCTTCCACAGGTGGGGGTATCAGGTTATCAGGATACCAGAAGATCAGAAACAGAAACGGAAGACAGAAAGAATTGAAACAGGGATTGGAAGAGACTTGTATGAGACTGGGAGAAGGGGATTGTTACTAACTTCCTCACTTCACAATTACTATTTTTGACGCGCAGTTTGTTCCGCAGGCGGAGAGTCTTGCAAGGTATATGCCGGAGGAAAATCCTGTCGGTGTCCATTCTGTCTTGTATTCGCCGGGGACGTTATTTGTGCTAAGAAGAGTTTTAACGAGTTCACCTGCAGTGTTATATATTCGTAAACATACGTCGGATTTCTTTGGTATGGAATATTTGAAAAGTATTTTATGGTTAGAGAATTGCGCGTATAGTTTAAGCGTTTCTTTGGAATCAGTTTTTTCCTGAACTGCGGCTATACATTCTCCGTCCAGAACTTTTAAGTAACCCGTTCCCCCGATTACCACTTCTAACAAGCCATCCCCGTCTACGTCTCCGATTGAGGGGTCGCTGTCTCCGGCAGAATTATTGCTAAAACTCCATAAAAGAGTTCCGTCATCGTTGAGTCCATATATTATTGTATCGTTAGAGGCGAATACGATTTCAGGTTTGTTATCGCCATCCACATCTGCGATTGCAGGCGAAGACTCTACGGCATCTCCTGTCGTATAACTCCAGAGGATTGAGCCATCTTCGCCATTGACAGTGTAAAGTTTATTATCATCCGAACCAAAAACTATTTCAGGTTTAGTATCGTTATCCAAATCTGCAATTGCCGGGGAAACGCTTATGCAACCTCCTGTCGTATCGCTCCATAATAGAGATCCGTCTTCGCCGTTTAGGGTGTAAAGATTATTATCGTATGAGCCAAAAACTACTTCAAGCGTCGTATCGTTATCCAAATTTGCAATCGCGGGAGAAGAGTAAACGGAATTCGCCGTTGGATAGCTCCAGAGCACAGAACCGTCTTCACCGTTAAGGGCATAAAGGTTGTTATCATTAGAGCCAACAACTATTTCGGGTTTAGTATCGTTATCCAAATCGGCAATCGCGGGGGAAGAATAAATGCTTCCTCCGGTCGTATCGGTCCAGAGCAAAGAGCCGTCTTCGCCGTTGAGGGCGTAAATGTTATTATCCATAGAAGCAATAATGACTTCGGGTTTAGCGTCGTTATCCAAATCGGCAATCGCGGGGGAAGAGTGCAAGAAACCGTTTGTCGGGTAGCTCCAGAGGAGAGAGCCATCTTCGCCGTTGATGGCATAAACTTGACTATCGTAGGAGCCAACGACTACTTCGAGGGCAGTGTCGTTATCCAAATCTGCAATTGCGGGGGTAGACCATATAGGTCCTCCCGTTGTATAGCTCCATATTATTGAACCGTTTTCCCCGTTGAAGGTATATACGTTGCAGTCTAAGTTACCGGAAATTATTTCAGGGGTACTGTCATTATTTATATCTACAATTACAAATTTAGAGAATCCAATATTAGAAGTTTCCCATTTGATTCTGACGGAGTCAGTAGTTAAGCATCCTTTGAGTTCAGATTGAAAACCGGTGTTCTGGAGGTCGTGGTGGAATTTGAGCCATTCGCCGGGCAAGTTGAAAAGACAGATAAGAAAAATGGTTAACATTTCATCCTTATTAAAGTTCTTTCATTGCCTTCATTTACTATTTATTTCCGGCAATTACGAATTTTGCGGTTGTGGTTTTGCCTTCTGTTGTCAGGAGAACAAAATAAATTCCTTTATTCAGACGAGGCACATTCATAGAATGTTCGCCCGGGGAGGATTTGCGTAATACAAAGGATTTTACCAGTCTCCCGTCTATCCCGTATATTTTTAAAGACACATCACTTTCGCGAGTGAGTGAGTAACATATTTTATCATTTATGATTTTCAAAGCTTTTCCGGGGTCAACTTTTAATGGTGTGTTTTTTTCTTCTATTGCGCCGCCGCATTCGAATTCTGTCCATACTTCATAAAGCACGCCAGCGTCTTTATTCCTGCCAAACAAATTTACGCGGTATTGGAACAAGGAATCCCTGCTTGTGATGTAAGGGGCGAGGCTGACGGAATCTTTTTCGGTCCCGGAGCTAACGCATAGAGGCGCGCTCCAGTTGTTGCCTGTAATTTCGGCAACGGTATTTCCGCTTCTGAATTGAAACATCAGAGAGCTGTCAAAGGGTGAACAAACGGTATATCCGAATTTAAGCCAATTTGCGTCACAGGTAGAATTGAGGATAGAAGACTCGAGATAAGAGGAGTCCGCGAATTGGTTAATCATATTATTTTCGTACCACAAGAAATACCCCGTACAAGAAAAAAGGATATCTACGCAGGGGAAACATTTTCCTTTGGAAAGAGGTATCATCCAATGGGTATCCGAAAACACACCGCATATATAATTTTCAGTAAAATTATTAATATTATTTTGCTTAAAAAAAGCCAATTGGGTAAATCCGGAAACAACATCCGTTTTGCCATCCATATCAATATCTTCGGTAAAACATCCGTCTCCATATCGCCAGGATGAGCCGCTATATACTATATGTGACGTATAATTAATTCCTGTGCCGTCATTTTCCCACCAATGAATAAAATTTTGTCCTGAATTCCCGAATTCTCCCGTTATTATATCCACATCACCGTCATTGTCAAAATCCCTGCTCCACACACCATCAACCCCATTACTGTTTATAAAAGCAACAGAATCAAAATGGGCGGTTCCGTTATTTAAGTAAATCCATGTCCCTTCCGGATAATTTGCACTAATAAGGTCTAAATCGCCATCATTGTCTAAATCATCTAATTTTACTCTCCATGAACTTTTCGATATAGTTTGTGCATTTGTAAAACCACCGCTTCCATTATTTGCCCAAATCCCAATTGATCCAGTTGAATGTGGGAATCCTGTAGTAACGATATCAATTGTGCCATCATTATTTATGTCTCCTGTTTCGCAAGAAAGCCCGCCAACAGAAGCACCCGTTGATATTGTATGTTGAGAAAAATTAAAACCACCTAAATTTTCAAACCAACTTATTCCGATGTTTTGTTGAGAAACCACGACATCTAACCTTCCATCATTGTTTATATCATTAACGGAAGCGCCCCATCCAACCGACAAAGGGAACAAACTTTTTTTAACAAACGTGTCTGTTTTATTTTCATAAAATACAAGAGAATCTTTCCTCACTCCTACAATATCATTATCGTTATCGTTATCAAAATCGCCGCAAGTTAAAGCATTTGACCCGTCAATATAAGTATTCTGCTGGTCTATTGTATGTTTAATCCATGCTGTAGGATTTGTTGATGTTGCGACGGGGGATAGTTGTCCGTGGATATTGCAGGTTATGTTATTCTGTTGGGAGAAAGCGTGTTTCCAGTTATTAACGGGACCTAGAGTGCCGGGGCCGCTACCCCAATCCGTCTGGGTTTTTATGACAAGCAAGACAAATAATATAATGTTGTGCATATTCTTACCGTTATTTTATTAGAACAAGTTTTTTCGTTTCTGTAAAATCATTAGTACTCAGTCTCACAAAGTACACACCGCTTTTTTTAATACTCGGCGTGAAGGTGTAATCGCCTTTGGATAGTGTGCCGGAATAGACGGTCTCTTTTGGTCTTCCACTTAAATCATAAATAGTTAATAGTATATTAGGATAATAGTCATTAGGAAGAGAGAGGGAAATTTTATTTTTTATAATTTTAAAATCAAGAGCTTGAAGCGGAGGCTTCAAGCTACCCTGTGAAGGTTCTTCTATACCCACAACTGGAGCGCCTGCTATGGAAACATCGTCTATCCAAAGATACACTTTGTTCATATATGATGAGCTAGTAGGAGACTCTACGTATACCAAAAATTTAATTCGGGTTATAGTATCCTTGTCCGTATAACCTCTTCGGAATTGAGTCCATACCATATTTTCCCCGATTTCACCGCCATAGTTTCTTGGTATTTCATGTATCGTGGTGTCTTTACCATTTATGGTAACAGAAATAGATATATAGCGGATAAACGTCGAATAGTCTATTATTTCTCTATATTTAAGCATAACCGTACACGTGCAGGACGTTGTCGGCTTTATAGTTTGGGACATAGTTACTTTAGAGTATGGACCGGAAGGTATATATCCCACTACAGATATAAAACAACTTCTTGAGGATGAACAATATGTCGTATCGCATTGCTTTACCCCTCCAATATGTTCTACTGTGTTTGTCCATCCCGTATCCCACGGCGACATATCAAAACCGCCATTAACTATCATCTCATCCGCAAATAAGTTTGTTCCCGTAACAACAATAAATAAAATCAAATATTTTTTCATCTTGCCTCCTACTTTATTTCATCATTTCACTTTAACAAACTTTACCGTTTTTGTATTCCCGTCACATTTGCACGTTACAAGATAAACGCCTTTTCTTTTTAGTTCGGGAGTAAAAGTATATGTTTTATCTTCCAGTTCTCCTTTATAAAGAGTTTGCACAAATTCTCCCGCAATGTTATATATACAAAGTTCTGCATCATCAATCCTTTTGCCCGGGGACAGCATAATTTTATTCCCGATTATTTCTAATGATAGTTTTGTAGCTGTTTTTGTTTCTTCCACGTATCCACCGCTGCAGGTATCATAACTTACCGATACTTCGTATAACACCGGAATGTCTATTGGCGTATCTTGAGATGCAAACTCTACTTTATACTGGAAATAACGAACACAGAATGCGGGCGAGACTGCTACGCTGTCAATATTGTTTGTCGCATAATAAGGCCCGGTCCATCCCTGACTGTTTATTCCACTGCTTGAACTATCCGCCCTGCACCAGAAAGCAAGAGTTGAATCTCCGGGCACGCAGGCATTCCATCCAAAATATTTAAGTTGCTTGAGTGTGTCTGATAGCTCAAGTATTGATGAAGTAAGAGTTCCCACTTTTGCGAATCTTTTAATCATCTTGTTTTCGTAAACTATATGCTCCGTCCCGTTGCTTACTAATATGTCCATACTCGGAATACATTTATCGTTTAAGGAAGCTATGTATAACCAATGAGAAGAACCATAACCATAAGTTACGCTATCAATATTATAAGTTATAAATGTCATAGGGTTGTTTGGATCCTGACGAAACCATCCGATTCTATAAAGAGATTCTGCTATATCGGGGAAACCGTCTAAGTCTATATCGCCTGCTGTAAGCACATCCCCATAATCACCGGAACCAGTCATTAATTTTCTAACCTCAAAGTTATTCCCGGTACCATTATTAAGTATTCCCCATGTATCATAATAGGAATTACATATTATATCTTTATCGCCATCCATATCTATATCTGATGCCCAAGTTCCGTCAATCGTTCCCATACTATCAGTACAAAAAGATTGTGTAAAAATTCCTGTACCATTATTAAGAAAAACATATACATACCAACAACCACAATATATATCCGGATATCCATCGTTATTAAAGTCATCGACATAAACCCTATAGCCATCATTTGTCGAGAAGTCTTTAACAAGTTCCTTATTAAAAACCTGCGAACCATTATTCCGGAAAAGGTAAATATCACCAAAGAATTCTCCGCCGCTATTATCAACGCCTATTATATCCATATCCCCGTCAATGTCCATATCTCCTGACCATACACAATGATAACCAATTGAATTATCCAGAATATTATACGACCATGCTTTCCCTTTGTTCATATTTTTAAACCATACCAATCCGACACTATCGGTAGCTACCAAAACGTCTATGTCTCCATCTTTATCTATGTCACAGGGATGTACGCATGCGCTTGCACTCATCCCATGATTAGCGCTGCTTATAACTTTTTTAGTAAAATTATACAAACCCGAGTTTTCATACCAAACAACATCATCACAAGAATGCGCAACTAAATCTTTTATTCCATCGCCATTTATGTCGGCAGGCATTAGCCCCTGTTCGAGTGGCAATAGCCCGGGATTGTTTTCCACAACATGTTTCACCCAGCCCGTACTTGTATAGTCCAGACTTGTAGCTATTAATGAAACCTGGCCTTTATTGGCAGTACTAACACTATCTTTTTCATAGTATTGTGCATTCCAATTAGTTACAGGTCCGGAGGTTCCCGGCCCGCCCATCCAATCGGTTTGTATTTGTTTTTCCCATGCGCAAAAAATAATTAATAAATATATCATTTTTTCTTAGTTGGACTTTTCCCGCTCCGCGGGAGTCTAACTTATCAGTGTTTTTGATTTCCCCTTTATTTTACTAGAATTAGTTTCTTTGTTTCTGTTATTATATTAGATTCTTCCCCTTCACTTCGTTCAGTGTCAGAATGACAAACTGCCGTTAGCCTCACAAAATAAATTCCGCTTTTGTGGATGTTCGGCGTGAAGGTGTAATCGCCTTTGCTTAGTGTACCGGAATAGAGAGTCTCTTTTGGTCGTCCACAGAGGTCGTAAATAGTTAATAGTGTATTCGTGTATTCGTTATTAGGAACGGACAAATAAATCTTATTTTTTATAACTGACAACTGATCCGCCTGAGGGGGACTCGCTGACGGCTGTCGTTCTTCTTCCACTCCTTGTTCGGAATAACTAGCTAAGCCACCGCCGCTAGTGCCAATCCATTTTATGGTGCCTTCCAGGGCTATTGAAGTAACGGCGATATTGGGTAATCCTGAATTCCATATATCGTAAACAGTCCAGTTAGTGTTATCAAACTTTGCCAAACCGCCATCGGTTCCAATCCATTTTGTGCCGCCTTCCAGAGCTATTGAATGAACGTTATTATCCGGCAACCCTGAACTTGTATTATAAACAGTCCAGTTTGTGTTATCAAACTTCGCTAAGCCGCCACCCGTTCCAATCCATTTTGCGCCAGTCGCGGCATCTACGGCTATTGACCAAACACAATTATGAGGCAAGTCCGAATTAATCGAGTCATACACAGTCCAGTTAGTGTTGTCAAACTTTGCCAAACCACCGTTACTTGTTCCAATCCATTTTATGCTGTCCTCTATTGCTATTGAGCGAACAAAATTATCCGGCAAACCTGAATTCCCTACATTAAAAACGGTCCAGTTAGTGCCGTCAAATTTTGCCAACCCACCATCGGTTCCAATCCATTTTGTGCCAGTCGCGGTCTCTATTGCTATTGAAGAAATGGTATCACCCGGCAAGCTCGAATTGCTCGTATCATACACGGTCCAGTTGACGCCGTCAAATTTTGCTACGCCACCCCAACCACCAATCCATTTTGTGCCGTTTTCTATTGCTAATGACAAAACACAATTATTAGGCAAGACGGAATTACTCGTGTCATAAACAGTCCAGTTAGTCCCGTCAAATTTTGTTAAGCCACCACTATAAGTTCCGATCCATTTTGCGCCAGTCGTGGCATCTACGGCTATTGAAAAAACTTCACTATTAAACAATCCTGCATCATATGCAATCCAGTTAGTGCCGTCAAATTTTGCTAAGCCATAATAAGTGCCGATCCATTTTGCGCCAGTCGTGGCATCTATTGCTATTGACAAAACCAAATTATCCGGCAAGTCCGAGTTCCCTGTATTATAAACAGTCCAGGCAATTCCGTCAAATTTTGCTAAGCCACAAAAAGTACCAATCCATTTTACGCCAGTCGTGGCATCTACGGCTAATGACAAAATCCCATTAAACGGCAAGCCGGAATTCCCCGTATTATAAACAGTCCAGTTAGTGTTATCAAACTTTGCTACGCCACCACCGTCAGTACCAATCCATTTTGTGCTATCCTCTATTGCTATTGACCAAACCATATTATCCGGCAAGCCCGAATTCCCAACATTAAATACAGTCCAGTTGGTGTTGTCAAACTTTGCTAAGCCACCATCAGTTCCAATCCATTTTACGCCAGTCCCATCTATTGCTAATGAAGAAACATCCTTATTCGGCAAGCCGGAATTAAGCGAGTCATACACAGTCCAGTTAGTGCCGTCAAATTTCGCTAAACCACCACCACCGGTGCCAATCCATTTTATGTTGCCTTCTATTGCTATTGAACGGACAAAATTATTTGGCAAGCCAGAGTTACCCGTATTATAAACAGTCCAGTTAGTTCCATCGAACTTCGCTAAGCCATAACAAGTTCCAATCCATTTTATGCTGTCCTCTATTGCTATTGAGCGAACAAAATTATCCGGCAAGCTTGAGTTTGCGTGATTATAAAATTCCACACCACCTGTAGCAGTGTCCATACAGACCAGTCCACCGTATGTTCCAATCCATAGTTTATTCCCTTCGCCGGCAATAACATTAGCACAATTAGTGTTTGCATTATACACGGTCCAGCCCGGGTATTGAGCATTTGCCGTAGTACAAAATCCAAGCATTAAAATACTCATTCCAAAAAATCTTTTCATAATCTCTCCTATTTCACCAAAATCAACTTCTTCGTTATTGTTATTATATTAGATTCTTCCCCTTCACTTCGTTCAGTGTCAGAATGACAAACTGCCGTTAGCCTCACAAAATAAATTCCGCTTTTGTGGATGTTCGGCGTGAAGGTATAATCGCCTTTGGATAGTGTGCCGTTGTAGACAGTCTCTTTCGGTCTTCCACTTAAATCATAAATAGTTAATAGTATATTAGGATAATAGTTATTAGGGACGGATAGGGAAATTTTATTTTTTATAACTCTTAACTCTGTACTCTGAACTTTCAACTCTTTACTTTCTTCTATCCCGATAACGGGGTTATATTTCAGTATATTCCCGCCGCTTAATGCCCATGCATAAATTGTATCTACAGCGCATATTTTAGACACAGTGCCCGAATATTCCGTCACCCAGTTTTTTCCACCGTCACGGGTTCTTAAGATGATTCCTTCTCCACCTACCCATCCATTCAAAGAATCAACAAATTTTACGCAGGTTAAGTTATTGGTTACTCCACTTGATAATGTGTCCCATACGCTATCAACTCCGCCGTTATCGGTGTATAATATTGTTCCTGAGCTCCCAACTGCCCATCCGTGGAGGGTATCTACGAAATCTATATCATTCATTGAGAAATTATATAAAGGAGATAAACCATCAACTCCTGTAGTAGTTTTAAACAACTTGTAATCGCAACAGACCCATCCGTAGGAAGCATCTACAAAACATATCGGTCCTATGCGCTGCCAACCCATATATTTTCCATTTAAATAAACCGAAATTCCCGATAAACCCGATTCACCACAACTCCAGAACAATTCACCCGCTGCCGTTTCTATAGTTCCAACGCCTCCGTTATTATAATGTGAGCCTGCATTGCCTTGTGTCAAACCATATGTGCCGAAAGCATTTCCTGTAGATACTAATGCCCAACTTGAGCCGGGATAAGGGGATCCCGTATCAAAAGTTCTCCACCATCCGCCTAACAATCCCACTGAAGAATTCGCAAAGCAGATTGAGTTCATATAATGCTCAGGCTCTGACGTAATGGCTGTCGTTTTAACGTTCCATATCTTGCCTCCATCGTTAGTAAAAAGTATATTATTAAAAACTTTGCCTCCTATTGGACCTGACATTTTTAATTCTATTGCCCATCCTTGAAGCGAGTCGGGGAAACTTATGTCTTCAACATATTCTGAAGTATACTGCGGCATCCAACTGTTAACAGCATAACTCATTTTCGTGAACATAAGTAATCCTAAAATAATCAGACAATATTTTCTCATAATTATCCTATTACCACCATTCATAGGTCGCTCAATTTCCGAGGCATAAAAGCCTCGGCTACCCATTATTATTTTACTAATATCAGTTTCTTTGTTTCTGTTATTATATTAGATTCTTCCCCTTCACTACGTTCAGTGTCAGAATGACAAACTGCCGTTAGTCTTACAAAATACACTCCGCTTTTGTGGATGTTCGGCGTAAAGGTATAATCGCCTTTGGATAATGTGCCGGAATAGAGAGTCTCTTTTGGTCTGCCTGTTAAGTCGTAGATAGTTAATAGGGTATTAGGATAATAGTTATTAGGAAGAGAGAGGGAAATTTTATCTTTTACTATCTTTAAATCCAAATTTGCCAATCCCCGATCCAAAATGGAAGGTTCTTCTACTCCTGTTTCTTTACCCAGTCTAATCAAATAAACGTCCCCTCCACCTGCCCCAAAAGAGTTTGTCGTTCCTGCAATAATAAACCCGCCGTCAGCAGTCTGTTGAACCGAGTGTCCAAAAGCATAGGTAGTTCCACCGAAAGTTTTTGTCCAAACTGTATCTCCTGAAGAATTTGTTTTAATGAGATAGATGTTCCCGCTTATCCCGAAAGAGCTTGTATATCCTGTGATTATAAATCCACTATCTTGAGTTTGTCTAACTGAATAGCCCACATCAGAAGAAGTCCCGCCAAAGGTTCGTGTCCATAGGGTATCGCCCAAAGAATTTGTCTTAACGAGATAAACGTCCCCTCCACCTGCCCCAAAAGGGTGTGTCGTTCCTGTAACAACAAACCCGCTATCAAAAGTCTGTTGAACAGAGTAGCCACAATCCGTACTAGTTCCGCCGAAAGTTTTTGTCCAAACTGTATCTCCGGAAGAATTTGTCTTAATGAGATAGACTCCTCCGTATACCGAGAGTGTTGTTCCTGTAATAATAAACCCGCCGTCAGCAGTCTGTTGAACTGAAGTGCCACAATCACCGTAAGGCCCACCGTAAGTTTTAGTCCAGATGGTATTTCCTAAAAAATTTGTCCTGATTAGATAGACGTTAGAATAATTTGGTGTGCCTACCCCGAAAGAGAAAGTCCCTCCTGTAATGATAAAACCACTGTCAGAAGTTTGTTGAACTGAATTGCCCCAATTCATATCGTTCCCGCCATAAGTTTTAGTCCATAGTGTGTCGCCTGAAGAATTTGTCTTAATGAGATAGACGCCTCCGGTTCCCTCAGAACCTGCAACGATAAACCCACTATCAAAAGTCTGTTGAACCGAATGGGCATTGTCAGAAGAAGTTCCGCCAAAGGTTCGTGTCCATAGGGTATCACCCGAAGAATTTGTCTTAATGAGATAAACGTCTCCATTCCCTGCCCCGAAAGAGTTTGTATACCCTGTAATGATAAAACCACTGTCAGAAGTTTGTTGAGCTGACCAGCCTTCATCTCCCTCAGTCCCGCCGTAAGTTCTTGTCCACAAAGTATCCGGCGCAGATGCAAACAAGTTTGTTGCTGTAAGGATGATAAATAAAATTAAATATTTTTTCATCTTTCTCCTCTACTAAATCAAAAGTTTTTAACAAATTGGGCGACTCGCCCACCGCCGAGGCGGGGTAAACTCTATGTCGCCCCTACAAATATTATTTTACTAGAATAAGTTTTTTTGTTTCTGTTATTATATTAGATTCTTCCCCTTCACTACGTTCAGTGTCAGAATGACAAATAGTAGAAAGTCTCACGAAATAGATTCCGCTTTTGTGGATGTTGGGCGTGAAGGTATAATTGCCTTTGGTTAGGGTGCCGGAATAGACGGTCTCTTTAAGTCTACCTGTTAAATCATAAATAGTTATTAGGGTACTAGGGT